>NZ_JACSJN010000006.1:0-207854 GCF_018617135.1 Exiguobacterium sp. s163 | reverse complement strand
GATATAGCTCTTAAATTGACGAAGCTTGCGCTTCATTCAAAAATGGTAAAACTTATTTTTGCCTCATCGTTCAGTTTTCAAAGTTCGTCTGCCGCTCTTGGCGACTTCATTAATCTATCACGTTCTGATTGTTTTCGTCAACAACTTTTTCACAAATTGTTTTTCTGAAATAATCTTTTGCCGTGACAACGTTTATAACTATAATCTCTATTTACCACTTCGTCAATACAAAAAACAATAAAAATAAAAAAAGATTTACTTCCCCTCAACATGATGAAAAGTAAACCTTCTGCTTTGTATTAATCGAGACGGACATAGCCCGTCTTCTCCACTAACGTTTGCCCATCCTCGCTTTCGAGCCATTTTAGAAATTCTTCATATCGCTCTGCCTTCTCTTCCGTAGTCACCGCATAAAATTCAGAAGTCAGTGGATACGATCCATCCTGAATCGTTTCAACGGTCGGTTCGATTCCATCTATACGAAGTAACTTGATTTCATAGTCATGCACCATTTCTGTCGCATAGTATCTAAATGAGAATCCAATCGCATTTTTATGGTTCCGATACGATGAAGTTTGTTGAATGATTCCACCCATCCCTTCAGGAACATCTTCTACCGGCGCCTCCATGAGCTTTTGTTCGCCCATCATCTTTTGTAACGCCGTTTGACTGCCACTGTCCTCCGGTCGTTGAAAAGCACGAATGGATTCCGAGTCCCCTCCGACCTCTTCCCAATTCCGAATGTCTCCTGAATAAATCCCCCGAACTTGTTCCATCGTCAAAGAATCGACCGGGTTATCTTCATGGACGAAGAACACAAATGCTTCCCTTCCAATCGCCGTCATATGTAAAGAAACGTTTTTTTGTTTCGCAACCTTCAATTGACGGTCAGATGGACCAGCGACGAAAATCAAGTCGGTCTGATCGTTCATCAGTCGGCTGTACGCTTCCGGTGTTGTCGTCGACACGACTTTACTCGTTTGATCATTATATGGATCATACGTTTCCGAGTCCGGATAGACTGCTTCCACGAATGAAGCGTACATCGGATAGAGCGCTGTCGCTCCATCTAATCGCGGCAAACCTTCCTCAAACTTCACCGAAGCCTCGTGATCGAGTCTCGCCAATTGTTCTGAATCCGTGAACGGCTGATAATCCATCAACTCCACACCGCGTTCCTCAATCTTCAAACTATCTTGATACATATAATATCCTTTCACAGAAGCGAAGAGGACAGCACCGACTAACGCACCCCAGCCGAGAACTCTTCGAATCTTTTGTTTTGAAAAGGACGAAAAATCATAGAGTCCCATACATATGATTAGTAGAACGGCCATATACCATACCGTCCAAATAATCGGTCGCCCAAGTGTGATGGGGTCTCCCATCGTAAAAAGGGCGACAAAGACAGAAATCACAATCGTGACAAATAAAATAAAGACGGTTCCCACGCTAAATCTCAATAGTTTCATATAACTGATTTTCTCCTCATTGTTCCTAGGAAAGGGAAGTTAAGCAATCTCATAAAGCACTGCCTCTACCCCGACCCCTTTCGTCGGTCTCGTGACCGTTCGAACATACCCTTTTTTCACTAAAAAACCAATGATGCTTCCAAGGTCGACACGGAGCTCATTCAAATTCGGATGTTCCATCAATTCTGAGAACGTCCACGCTCCGCCTTTCTCCTGCATCGTCTGAAGTAATAACAACGTCCCCGGCAACACTTTCGATTGAATCAAATGTTCCATGCCAATGACGACAAGGTGGATGCGCTGTTCAAGCGATTCTTGTCCTCCGACCAATTCATCGTGCAGCTTATAAATTTCGAGGTCAATGGCTCGTACCTGTTCCCACAATACGATTTCCGGATGAATCCCCGCCTCAAGAATCGAGAGGCGTGCCAGGTGAGTGAGGGCATGATGAATCTGAGTGAAGGCGTCTTGGAACTCCCCTTCTAAAAATAGATAACGTCCGTCTTCAAACCGACGCAACAACTTTGCGAAAGAGATTGAGAGTTGTAAACGTTGTTCCCGATTCGTTAAATTACGGTTGCGCTGTCGTAACTCTAAAATGTACTCATTTCGTTCGAACAAGACGATTCCGTCTTCAATCCAATGAATGGCTCGCCGATTTTCATTCAAGACAATCCAGCGATCCATCATCGAGTCACTGACTACGTGCAGGACGATTTTTTCTTGACCGACCTGATAGTGTTTCACCGTCCAAAACGGTTCTGGTTTTGCTTCAATCACAATGAGCAGGCGATCCGACTGATCCGTCAACGGATCACGTGCCCGTTTTTTCTTCACTTCAATAATCCCGAGTGTCGTTTTTAATGCAGCATATTCTGAGTAAATGGTGCGAGTCGCATATTCCATCGTCATCTGGACCCCTTCTCTCCCAATCGCAAGTTGACTATATATATGACGATTGTCATTTTCGATACGAACCAAATTCGCCCTCTTTTCAAAAAACTCCTGCCGAAAAAGTGCAGGAACTTCTCACTCGTTTCAAGATGAGCTATGATAGAGACAGACTATTGGAGGGATTCACTCATGAAAAAACGGGGGAACAAAATCAACCGCGCACGTAATATAGCATTACTTCTTATCTTCGGCGGGATCGGTGTCATGTATCTCGGTCTTCTCGCAAAATCCATCACCTGGCTCATGATTATTTTCATGCTTCTTGGATTTGTCATGGTACTTGCGAGCTCTGCTCTTTACTTCATCGTCGGGATGGCCTCGACAAAAGCCATCATCGTGACTTGTCCGAACTGTGAAAAAGAGACGAAGATGCTCGGACGCGTCGACTTATGTATGCACTGCGACGAGCCGCTCACAATCGACCGTTCACTCGAAGGAAAAGAATTCGATGAGAAATATAACAAACGTCAGTCACAACAAACGGACTAACACAAAAAACCACATCCGAGCCGTCGGATGTGGTTTTTTAATGTGTTTGCGATTGTTCAGACTGACAAGACGGGCACGTTCCGTACACTTCAAGACGGTGACGATCAACTTTGAATCCAGTCAATTGTGATGCAACCGATTCGATTTCATCTAATACAGGATAGTTAAAGTCGACGACTTTTCCACACGTATCACAGATGATGTGATAGTGCTTCGACGTCACAAAGTCAAAACGACTCGAGGCGTCCCCATAGTTCATCTCTTGAACGAGGCCCACCTCTTTAAAAACGCGCAAGTTGTTATATACAGTGGCCACACTCATATTTGGAAACCGTGCGGCAAGTGCCTTATAAATGTCATCCGCTGTCGGGTGACTATGCTCCGTGACGAGGTACTCCAAAATGGCCTGGCGCTGAGGCGTCATTCTGACTCCATGTTCCCGGAGCGACTGAACAGCATGGTCAAGCATTTCGCTTCCCACGTCAATCCCTCATTTCTTCTATAAAATTCATGCGAAATAGTTTTGAACATTAACTTATTTCTTACATAGTAATCTTTATAAATAGTGTACTGATTTCTCAACTACTCGTCAAACACTGAGCTTATGCGGTTGACGGCTATGATACAATAAGTGCGAATTTGAATAAGGAGGCAATACATATGACTACTTCATCAAATCGTCAGTCATCCGATGCATTATACCAAGATGCACTCACTCACATCGTCGGAGGTGTCAACAGTCCATCCCGCTCATTTAAAGCAGTTGGTGGCGGCGCCCCTGTTTATATGGAACGCGGCGAAGGCGCCTATTTCTATGATGTAGACGGGAATCGCTACATCGATTATTTGGCGGCATATGGTCCAATCATTACCGGCCATGCCCATCCACACATTCATGAAGCGCTTATGAACGCTTCTTCAAAAGGTTTATTATACGGGACACCACACCGTCTCGAGGTTGAATTTGCGAAGAAACTAAAACAAGCCATCCCTTCGATGGATAAGGTACGATTCACCAACTCCGGAACAGAAGCCGTCATGACGACGGTACGAGTCGCCCGTGCTTACACTGGTCGTGAACTTGTTGTGAAATTCAGCGGTTGTTACCACGGACATTCGGATCTCATGCTGATTGCAGCAGGTAGTGGTCCAGCGACGCTCGGTTCTCCGGACTCTGCAGGTGTAACAAAAGCCACTGCCAAAGAAGTCATCACCGTCCCGTTCAACGACGTCGAAGCGTATCGCGAGATGATGAAAGAATGGGGAGACCAGGTCGCTTGTGTGCTCGTCGAACCGATTGTCGGGAACTTCGGAATCGTTGAACCGAAGCCAGGTTTCCTCCAAGCTGTCAACGACATCACACATGAACACGGCGCACTCGTCATCTATGATGAAGTCATCACGGCGTTCCGTTTCACATACGGAAGTGCCCAACAAGTGTATGGCATCGAACCAGATATGACGGCACTTGGTAAAATCATCGGTGGTGGTCTACCGATCGGCGCTTACGGCGGGAAGGCTGAAATCATGGAGACGGTCGCCCCACTCGGACCTGCATATCAAGCCGGCACGATGGCCGGTAACCCGGCCTCGATGGCGACAGGAATCGCTTGCCTGGAAGTGCTCGAGCAACCTGGTGTCTATGAGAAATTAGACGCACTCGGTGCGAAACTGGAAGCCGGCATCCGCGAGGCGGCAGAAAAGCATGATGTCACGATCACGCTCAACCGCTTAAAAGGTGCCCTTACCGTTTACTTCACGGATGAAATCGTCACCGACTATGAAGGTGCGGAAAAGTCAGATGGTGAGAAGTTCGGACGCTTCTTCAAGTTGATGCTTGAGAATGGCGTGAACTTGGCTCCATCAAAATATGAAGCCTGGTTCTTGACGACAGAGCATACGGAACAAGATATCGAAGAGACAATCGAAGCGGTCAATCGCTCGTTTGCCCAATTGTAAGAAGGAGATGCGCAAGCATCTCTTTTTTTCATCTAAAAGGGGACATCTTCAAAAAAAGTGTCTCTTTTTACTGAGTACCGTCCCCCATTACAGTAGAACCAAGGAGGTGCTCACCATATGAAATTTAATGATTTTCCATTAAATGTCCGCTTACGACTCGTTTGCGGATTTTGCATTCGAATCGTCGGATCAGCCATTTTCCCATTCATGGCACTCTATTTCTCAGAAGAGTTGGGGAAAGTGCCAGCCGGTATCATCATGACCTCATTCGTTATCGTCGGTTACTTGACCGGTCTATTCGGTGGATACTTTTCCGATCGGTTCAATCGGAAGGTTGTCTTACAGATTGGTCAGGTGATTCAAATCATCTGTTTTCTTGGGATGACCATCGCGATTCACCCATCGAATAACTGGGCACTCATCGTTGCCATCCTCTACTTCGGACATGCCATTTCGAACGGATTGAACTATCCGGCACTTGAGGCGATTGTCATCGATTCTATGGAAGAATCAAATCGAAAAGCCATCTACGTGTATGACTACTGGCTCGTCAATTTAGCGATTGCCGGAGGCGTCATGCTCGGCGGCGCCTTTTATCGCGACCATCGTTTCGCTCTCTTTATCGGTATGACGGTCATTCTCACTGTGACCACAATCATTCTTCAACGTTTCTTGGTCGACACATATACTGGCAACCGCTCAACACCGTCAAACCCGATTCATGGTGTCATCGAAAACTATAAAATCGCGTTACGCGACCGCCGATGGATCACATTCGTATTTGGAAGTATGCTCGTCTTTTCGACCGAGTTTCATATGGCGAACTATATCGGTGTTCATTTAGCAGAGTCATTCGAAAGTCGTCAAATTCTCGGAATACCTGTTGATGGGGTTCGCATGATGGCGTTTATGCAACTAGAGAATACCTTGCTCGTCGTCGCCATCACGTTTGCGGTTACTGCGTTCGTCAAACGTTTCAAAGAGAAGACCATATTTTTCATTGGTTTATCGTTATATATCACAGCATACGCCGCCATTACCTCGATGAACTCCTTTATCGTCCTGACCGTACTCGCGATTATCTTCACAATTGGCGAACTCCTCTACTCGCCGATTCGACAAGTGAAACAGGTTGACCTCCTCGACCCTGAACGCCGTGCCTCTTATCTTGCATTCGGCGGCCTCACGTTCCACGGAGCCAAATTGGTTGCCGCGGCAGGCATTGTCGTCGGCGCGTTCATCGGTCCGGTCTTGATGAGCGGTTACATGTTCGTCTTCGGTGCCCTCGGTGCTTACTTGTATTATGTATCGCTCTATAAGATGCAACCTGCTCGCCAACTCGCTGCTTGACGTTTAACATGAAGACAAAACGGTAAAACAGTACGATGAAGGAGGCGAAGTACTTGCCTGCGATTGTTTTATTTGATGGCGATTGCAACTTCTGTGATGCCAGTGTCCAGTTCATCATTCGTCATGATCGACACGCCTCGATTCACTTTGCTTCGCTCCAAAGCGAGGTCGGTCAGTCGCTCCGAACACGACACCGGATCCCGGAATCAGTCGACAGCATCGTCTATATTGAGGAAGGGGTTCCTTACTTAAAATCAGACGCTGCGATTCGAATTGCCGAACACCTTGATGGCCGTTGGCGCCTGCTTCGACTCATTCGTTTCATACCTAGACCGATTCGTGATCATGGATATGCGTTATTCGCCAAACATCGGACACGTCTATTTGGGAAAAAGGAAGTGTGCACACTCCCTTCCCCGGATGTTCGTAAACGATTTTTAGACCGCTAAAAAAGTCGAGCCCATAGGACTCGACTTTTTTATTATTCGACTACGGCTAAATCTTGAATCATATACAGATCATAATACGCCCCGCGACGACGCATCAACTCTTCATGCGTTCCCGTCTCCATGATTTGACCGTTATCCACGACGACGATTTGATCGGCGTCCGTTATGGTCGACAAGCGGTGGGCAACGATTAACGTCGTCCGTCCTTTCGTCAGACGGGCCAGCGAGTCTTGAATCATCGCTTCACTTTCTAAATCAAGCGCACTCGTCGCCTCGTCTAAAATCAAGATCGGTGGATTCTTCAAGAAGACGCGTGCAATCGCAAGCCGCTGCTTCTGTCCACCAGACAGTTTGACACCTTTCTCCCCGACCGGTGTCGCATATCCGTCCTGTAGTTTCGAGATGAACTCATGGGCGTTCGCCGCCTTGGCCGCCGCGATGACTTCCTCATCCGTCGCATCCGGTTTTCCCATCCGAATATTCATGGCAACCGATTCGCTGAAGAGGACCGAATCCTGCATGACCATCCCAATCTGGTCGCGGAGTGCACGTAATTTGAAATCACGCACATCGATGCCGTCGATTTTGATGCTTCCATCCGTCACGTCATAGAAACGCGGAATCAAACTGACGAGTGTCGATTTCCCTCCACCGGACATTCCGACAAACGCCACGCGTTCCCCGGAGCGGATTTGAAGGTTCACATCGTTCAACGCTCGTGTCCCGTCCTGTTCATACGAAAAACTCACATGCTCAAGGTCGATTTTACCCGCTGTCGACAACGGGACGAACCCGTTCGGTTTCTCCTCGATATCATATGTCTCATCCAAGAACTCAAAGACACGGTCCATCGAAGCGACCGACTGCGTGAGTGTCGTCGCCGAGTTGACGAGACGACCGAGCGGCGCATAGAGTCGGTCGATATACGCGATGAACGCGACAAGCGTCCCGAGCGATACCGCTTCTTGAATGACGAGCCACGATGCCGTCGTGAAGATGAGGATCGGCGCGATGTCAGTGATGGTCGATACGACGACATACGTCTTGGCGTTCCAACTCGTATGTTTGAGTGCCGCGTTCAAGAAGCCACCGTTCTGTTGTTCAAATGCCTTATTCTCATATGGCTCTAGCGCAAAACTCCGAATGACCGCCATCCCGTTGACGCGCTCTGTCAAATGCCCTTGTAGGTCAGCGAGTGCCGCCGACCGTTCACGCGTCAAACGACGCAACCGTCCATAGAAATAGCGGACTGCGATCGCGTAAAACGGAAGTGGTAAAATCGCAATCAGCGTGAGTTGCGGGTCAATCGTATACATGATCCCGATGGCGATAAGAATGGTGATCATGTCGAGCCAAATATTCATCAGACCGGTGATGACGAAGTCTTTCGTCTGTTCGACGTCGTTGATAATCCGTGAAATGATTTGTCCCGTCTTATTGTTTGAATAATAGCGGAGTGACAACTTCTGGACGTGGTCGAATAACCGGTTCCGCACATCGAACAAGACACGCGTCGCGGCCCACTGCGCCAAATATTGACGCAAATACTCGATCGGCGGCTTGAGGACCAGGAAGACGAAGAAAACGATGCTGAATAACCAGACGAGCGTCGTGTAGTCCTGCTTCGGCGCATCATCCGTCAAATAGTTATCGATGACATATCTATAAAGTAACGGTAATCCGAGCGGGATGGAAAACTTCAAAATCCCGACGAAAATGGTGAGGGCAATCTGTTTCTTATACGGACGAACAAACTGCAAATAACGTTTAATACTACCCATAATGCCTCCTGACTTAAGAAAAAAAGCGGAGATGAGGAATCATCTCCGATAACGTGCTTCGTATTCGCGATACCATTCATCGACGAATGTTGGGTTGAACGGCCCTTTCCGTCCTCGAATCCAGTTGATCAGTTCTTGCACGTTCTGCTTCAAGATTCGATCAATCGCTTTCGGATAATTCATCTCGCGACGATGCCGCTCATATTCATCTTCATCTAAAATCGTATACGACATATCCGGGAACACCTTGATGTCCAAATCGTAATCGATGTATTTGATGGCACGTTCATCCCCATCAAATGTAGTCGGCGAACCTAGATTACAGTAGTAGTAAATCCCGTCTTCGCGAATCATACAGATGACATTGAACCAATACTCAGATGAAAAGTAGCAAATTGCCGGCTCTCGCGTTCTCCATTGCCGACCGTCTGACTCGCTGACCATGATGCGGTCATTGAATCCGATCATATCCGTTTTTGACGACTGAAGGACGAGCGTTTCTTCCCAAACGCGATGCAAAGTTCCGTTGTGCTTGTAGCTCTGTATCTCGATTTTGCTACCTGCTTTGGGAAATAAGCTCATAAGCTCCTCCTTTCCGCTATGATGCTATACAATTCTCATATTTAATTATAGCGACTTTCAGAACCAATGAAAAAGGAAATCTCTTATTTTCATGAATTTAGTGTTTTTTGGAAGGCCCGCGCCCGTTCTTGGAACATCGGCCGAAGCACGAAATACTCGACGAGTATGTTCGGAACATAGCTATCGAACGTTACTTCATCGATCATGACCGCCTTACCATCACGCGACTCAACCCGATGCACGTGTGTGAACCGCTTGAACGGAAACGGTAACCTCTTTCCTTGATCGCAGAATGCCTGGTTCCCCACAACGGTGATGGCACTGGTCCATGGCAGTTCCACCGGACCGACCCCAACGAACAACTTCACTTCATTCCCTTCGACCGAGGCGCCGTCCCCCTCTAAGCGTACTTTAGGAAACTTTGTCAGCTTCGTCAAAAGCGAGGCATCCTGTAACAAATCCCAAAGCACATCTACCGTCGTATCATATGTCGACTCTACCTCAAATCGTCTCACGTTCGTCACCTGCCAATCGTTCTAATTTTTGTTGAGCAACAGAAACCGTCTTCACCTCACGCTCCGAAGCGTCTAGCCAGACGACGTCATCCGTCGGAAGCGTATCGACACGATATAAATCGATATACCAGACGATATGAGAGAAGACATGCTTCACTTGCCCGAGATACGTTCCGTTAAGTTGTTCCCCCGTTCCTCGATCCATAAGCGGATATTGCCACATCCCAGCGAGCAACCCTTTGTCCGGTCGTTGTTCATATGCGATTTTTCCGTCTTTCTCGATGCATAGCGCGTCATACATTTCGACACGTGCTGCTCCCTTCTTCGTTTTGACCGGTAGCTCATCTTGTACATGATGCGCATATGCATAACAAGTGTCTTGCACGGGACAGAGCGAGCACATCGGATTTTTCGGTGTGCAGACCGTAGCACCCAACTCCATCACTCCCTCGTTAAAATCGGATGCGTGAGTCGGGTCCATCAATCGACGAACGACTTGTTCGAAGATTTTGCGTGTCTTCGGCAGTGCGATGTCGTCATAGATTCCGAATTGACGGGACATCACGCGCATGACGTTTCCATCCACAGCCGGCTCCGGTTGATTGTAGGCAATCGACAGTACGGCTCCCGTCGTATACGGTCCGACCCCTTTTAGTTTCTCGAAACGTTCTTTCTCCTCCGGGACGATTCCCTCGTAAACAGAAGCGACTTCTTTGACCGCTTCATGTAAGTTCCGGACGCGAGAGTAGTACCCGAGCCCTTCCCAATACTTTACGACCTCATCCGTGTCAGCAGCTGCGAGATCTTCGAGCGTCGGAAAGCGTTCCATGAACCGGTTGTAATATGGGATGACCGTATCGACTCGTGTCTGTTGCAACATCACTTCACTCACCCACACGCGATAAGGATTTTTCGCATGACGCCAAGGTAAATCACGCTTTTCGCGATTGAACCAGGTGACGAGTTCCTCGTTAAAATGATGAATATTATAATTTGTGAACAATTTATCAAGATTAAGCATTGTGTTTCCCCTCGTTTTAAAAATATTGTATGATAAATAGGAATAGATGACGTAATTCTTTCATTATTGATGGAGGTGCTGACGCACATTGGATACTGCGACACACATTGGTATGGGACTTGGATTAAGTGCCATCGCGACGCTCAGCCCGGAAGTGTCAGGTGATGCACAACTGTTTTTAGCCATGACAGCCACGGCTCTCGTCGGCTCACATGCACCAGACTTCGACACCGTCTTTAAGTTAAAAGGAAATAGTACGTATTTACGCCAACATCGTGGTCGTTCACATGGAATCACCGCGCTTCTTGCTTGGCCAATCATCGTCAGCGCCGTCATCGGGACGGTCCTCGGCGTCAATCCTGCCTCTCTATGGGTCATGGCACAAATCGCCGTGTTGCTCCATGTCACGGTCGACTTGTTCAATGCCTACGGGACGCAAGCGCTACAACCTTTTTCGAAAAAATGGATCGGCTGGGGCGTGATCGGGACGTTTGATCCGTACTTGTTCTCCGCTTATTACGGTGCATATGCATTATGGATGATAACGGGTGCGACTGTCCCTATTTTTGCACTGCTTATTGCGCTTGTCATCAGTTACTATGCCATTCAGTTTAAATTACGTAACCGTGCGCTCGCTACCGTGGCGAGACACTTTGCAGGGGCACATGAATTGTTCATCTCACCAGGAATCGGTTGGGATGACTGGCATGTCGCCGTCCGTTTCCGCGATGGGCTCGGAGCTGTAAAAGTGAAAAAAGGCAAAGTCATCGAATGCGGTCGCTTCCGCGACAAACCGATGCCAGGAGAAGAAGACCTCCATTTCGTAGAGGCTCGGAAAAATGCTGACTTACAGGCGTTCCTCGAATTTTCTAAAATTCACACGTACACCGTGACACGCCATAACGGGATGATCGAATACCGCTTCACAAACTTGCGTTATTTCTCTAAAAACATGTATCCGTTTGTTGCCGTCGTTATCGTCGACGAGCAGACGAATGACGTGTTGTCATCGTTTACAGGTTGGGTGTTTAGTGAAGACAGCCTTCAGAAAAAATTGGTATACGAACAATAAAAAGTCGCTCAGATGAGCGACTTTTCTTATGCTTCCGATTCAGTGAATTGGAGCTCGAACTCGAATTTGACTTTCTTATCGACGAGGACACCACCCGCCTCAAGCGCTTGGTTCCACGTTAATCCATAGTCCTCACGGTTGAGCGACCCTTCTCCGGAGAAGGCGTGTTTCGTATTGCCCCATGGGTCTTTTGCGCTTCCCTCATACTCCACTTCAAACGTCTCTTCCCGAGTCGTTCCTCGAATCGTTAAATCCCCTGTCAATTCGAATTCTCCGCCTCCTTTTGAACGGAAAGAGGTTGAATGAAAGACGAGATGCGGATGTTCCTCGGCATTGAAGAAATCGCCTGAACGGAGGTGATTATCCCGATCCGTGTTGTTGGTGTCGATCGATGCTGCCTGAATCGTCACTTTCACACTCGCATTCGCTAAATCGCTCGGCTCACCGTTCGCCTTAATATCAAATTCTTTGAACTCGCCCTTCACCTTGGAAATCATCATGTGTTTGACCGTGAACGTGATCGAACTATGCGCCGGGTCAATCTGATATGTCTTAGCCATCGTGACTCACTCCTTATGGATGAATTAATGTGTACAATCTAGTCATTTCCACAAATCTTGAGTTCAAAACGTCTTTACAAAAGATTGACAAATTATTGTCAAAAAATTTTGACTTTTATCACATCATACCGTTACGATCAAAAAAAGGGAGTCGTTCGCTTACTGCTAAATGTAAGCGCATACATAACTCCTTTATCTCGTATGAAAAGGGAGGAACGATCATGATTTATGAAGTACCGAACTCAGCAGGAACGAAAGTACAGTTTAAGGACCGTTATGAGAACTACATTAACGGAAAGTGGACCGCACCGGCTGGTGGAGAATACTTTGAAAACACATCTCCTGTAAATGGGAAAGTATTATGTGAAGTCGCCCGCTCAACGAAAGAGGATATTGAACTTGCTTTGGATGCCGCTCATGCAGCCAAAGACGATTGGGGCAAAACGTCTGTCACGGAACGTTCTGTCATCTTGAATAAAATTGCAGACCGCATGGAAGAGAACCTCGAAATGCTCGCCTACGCGGAAACATGGGAAAATGGGAAGGCCGTTCGGGAAACGCTCAACGCTGACCTTCCGCTCGCCATCGACCACTTCCGTTACTTCGCAGGGGTCATCCGCTCACAAGAAGGTGGCATCAGTGAACTCGACCATGATACGGTCGCCTATCATTTCCATGAGCCGCTCGGTGTCGTCGCTCAAATCATTCCGTGGAACTTCCCGATTTTGATGGCGGTGTGGAAACTCGCGCCGGCACTCGCTGCCGGAAACTGTGTCGTCTTAAAACCGGCAGAACAAACCCCTTCTTCAATCATGGTTCTCATGGAACTCATCGAAGATTTATTACCACCTGGTGTCATCAATATCGTGAACGGTTTCGGTCTCGAAGCAGGAAAACCGCTCGCATCGAGTGACCGTGTCGATAAAGTCGCCTTCACGGGTGAGACGACAACGGGTCGCCTCATTATGCAATACGCTTCTCAAAACATCATCCCTGTCACGCTTGAGCTTGGTGGAAAGTCACCAAACATCTTCTTTGCCGACATCATGGACGCGGATGACGATTTCTTTGATAAAGCGATTGAAGGTCTCGTCATGTTCGCCTTGAACCAAGGGGAAGTCTGTACGTGCCCATCTCGCGCCTTGATTCAAGAGTCGATTTATGACAAGTTCATGGAACGCGTGCTAGAACGCGTCAAAGCAATCAAGCTCGGCAACCCACTCGATGCCGATGTCATGATGGGTGCACAAGCGTCGAACGAACAGATGGAGAAAATCCTGTCTTATCTCCAAATCGGGAAAGACGAGGGCGCAGAATGCCTAATCGGTGGAGAGCGCAACATGATGGACGGAGAGCTCGCGGATGGGTATTACATTCAACCGACGATCTTCAAAGGCCATAACAAGATGCGAATCTTCCAAGAAGAGATTTTTGGACCGGTCTTATCCGTCACGACGTTCAAAGACGATGCGGAGGCACTCGCCATCGCGAACGATACGCTTTACGGACTCGGGGCAGGCGTGTGGACACGAGACATGAACCGTGCATATCGCTTCGGTCGTGAAATTCAAGCAGGACGTGTCTGGATCAACTGTTACCACTCCTATCCGGCACATGCTGCATTCGGTGGTTACAAAATGTCTGGGATTGGACGTGAGAACCATAAGATGATGCTCGGTCACTATCAGCGTACGAAAAACATGCTCGTCAGCTACAGCGAACAAAAACTCGGGTTCTTCTAAGATGGTGAGACGAGTCGAGGCCACCCCCGCCGCGCTCGAACTCATCGAACGTCTCAAATCGAAACACGGTCCCCTCCTCTTTCATCAGTCAGGAGGATGTTGTGACGGGAGTTCTCCCATGTGTTTCCCACGTGACGAGTTCATGGTGGGCGACCACGACGTTCTTCTCGGTGAAATCGGCGAGACGCCCTTCTATATCCATGAGAAACAGTATGATTATTGGAAACATACACAACTAATCATCGATGTGGTCGATGGTCGGGGTGGTATGTTTTCACTCGAAGGTGTCGAAGGGAAACGATTTTTAGGACGTTCTCGAGTCTTTACAAAAGAAGAGCGTGAGGCGCTGAAGCATGAAACCTAAGCAAAAGGACCCATTTCGATGGGTCCTTTATGATGTAGAAAACGATTATCCTCGATTGTAAAAAATATACATATGAATCATCTCGCTTCTTGTATAGTGGATACAAAGGGAGGGATTTGATGGCTTCACTACTAACAGAATTGTTCGAAGGTATTTTCGTCACCTTGATCAGCATATTCGCACCCATATTTCTCGTCCTCACACTCATCATCATCTATAAGGTCAAACGTTATCAAAACAGTCAATATTCTCAACAAACTCGACATTCTTACTTCAAAGTGGTTCAAGACACCGGTCTATTCGGAGAGTATCTATGTGTGGCGGAGATTGAGTCAAAGTTCTTTCAACCGTTGATTTTGACAAACCTGTATCTCCCCCATCCTTCTAAAAAAGATCGAACCACTGAGATCGATGTCATTCTGATCAACCAATCCGGGGTACATGTCATCGAATCTAAAAACTATAGCGGTTGGATATTCGGTCGGGCACGTGACCGATACTGGACACAGACACTCCCCCGCCGTAAAAAGCATCGTTTCTTCAATCCGATCAAACAAAATGAATTACATCTCAAAGCCATCGAGCAAGTGCTTGGAGTGGACCGAACCCATCTCCACTCATGGATTGTATTCAGCAATCGTTCGACGCTCAAACAAATCGAATCTGCCGAGGTCCCTGTGCTCAATCGCCAACAGTGGATCAAAGAGCTGATCACCTACCAAGATTTTATTTTCGATCTCGATGAGCAAGTCCGCCTGTACGAAATCTTACACTCCTTCACACAAGTCGACACGACTGTCACCTTGAAACATATCGAAGACATCAAATCGACAATCAAGCAGTAAACAAACATCCCCGTACTCAGATGAGCGCGGGGATGTTTCGTCATTTACTCTGCATTTTAAAGCGTAAATACAATTCGTTATAGTAAGCGTTCATGCGCTTCCCTAGGTTTTCATACACTTCAAGGTCCTGTGTCACTTCACGAGACGGGTAGAATCGTTCATCCGATGTGACTTCTTCATCCAAGAATTCGAGAGCCGCTTCGTTCGGTGTTGAGTATCCGACATAATCCGTGTTACGTGCCGCAATCTCAGCATCTAACATAAAGTCGATGAACTGATGTGCCCCGTCCACGTTTTTTGCCGTACTTGGGATGACGAGGTTATCAAACCAGAGATTCGTGCCTTCTTCCGGAATGACATACGTCAGTTCTTCGTTCTCATACATGATTTCTGACGCATCCCCGGACCAGACGACGGCTGCCGCTGCTTCACGGTTCGCCATCAGCATTTTGATTTCGTCTCCGACAATCGCTTTGATGTTCGGCCAAAGCGTCGTTAACTTTTCTTCCGCCTCAATCAACTCATCTTTATTCGTCGTGTTGAGGGAGTACCCAAGCGAGTTCAGGCCGAAGCCCATCACTTCACGTGTCCCGTCCGCAAGGAGAATGTCGTTCTCGAGCGGCATTTCCCAAAGATCGTTCCATGATGTGATCTCACCATCGACTAGTTCAGGATTGTAGACGATCCCGACCGTACCCCAGAAATAAGGGACCGAGTACTTGTTACCCGGGTCGAACGATTTATCGAGGAAACGCGGATCGATGTTATCAAAGTTTTCGAGTTTATCGTAATCGATCGGAAGAAGGAGGTTCTCCTCTCTCATCTTACTGATCGCATAATCGGATGGAACGGCGACATCAAAGGCCGTACCGCCTTGCTCAATTTTCGTAAGCATCGCTTCGTTCGAGTCGAACGTTTGATAAACGACCTTCAACCCGCTCTGCTCTTCGAACTCACCGATCAAGTCCTCATCGATATAATCTCCCCAGTTGTAGACGACCAGTGTGTTGTCGCCGCCGAATCCTTGCGCAGCATTCAGTTGCTGAATCCAAAGAAGGAGACCAAAGCTGACAATCAATGGCACAGCCAACATGATGACTAGTTTTTTCATCGTCTAACCTCCTTTGACCCTCGTTGCGCCAACACATAATATCCGATGACAAGTATGAGCGTGAAGAGGAACAGAATCGCAGACAACGCATTGATTTCAAGCGAGATACCTTGACGTGCCCGCGAATAGACTTCTACGGCGAGCGTCGTGAAGCCGTTCCCTGTCACGAAGAATGTGACAGCAAAGTCATCTAACGAATAGGTGAGTGCCGTGAAGAAACCGGCAAATACCCCTGGCGTGATATATGGCAGAATGACTTTCGTCAATACGTCCCACGTGCTGGCACCTAGGTCACGTGACGCATCAATCAACGTCGGACTCATCTCTTGAAGTTTTGGCAACACCAAGATGACGACAATCGGAACCGAGAAGGCGATGTGCGACAAGAGAACCGAATAAAAGCCTAACTGAATCCCTAGCATCGTGAAGAGGATCAAGAAGGAGGCCCCGATGATGACGTCCGGGCTCACGATCAAGACGTTGTTCAATGATAAGAGGGACGTCTTCGTATACTTTTGTTTCGCCGTATAGATGGCGAGTGCCCCGATGACACCGAGCACGGTCGAAATCGTCGCCGAGAGCAGCGCGATGACGATCGTATTCAAGACGATGACGAGAAGTCTCGTGTCCGTGAAGAGCGACTTGTACCATTCGAGGGTGAACCCTTCGAAGTTACTCATCGTTCCGCCACTGTTGAACGAGTAGAAGACCAAATATAGAATTGGCGCATACAAGATGAAGAACACGGCCGCCAAGTATAGATTTGATAATTTGAATCGTTTACGTTTCATCGACGAACCGCTCCTTTCGCACCCCAGTCACGTGTGACGACCATGACAAGAACCATCGCCAAGATGAGGAAGACGGCAATCGTCGAGCCCATCCCCCAGTTTTGCGTGACAAGGAATTGTTGTTCAATCGCTGTACCGAGTGTGATGACTCGGTTCCCGGCGATGAGTCGGGTGATCATGAAGAGCGATAATGCCGGAATAAAGACGATTTGAATCCCCGATTTGACACCGTCAAGCGTCAACGGGAAGATGACACGTCGGAATGTCGTCCAGTTCGATGCACCTAAATCACGGGATGCGTAGACGAGTGATGGCGGTAACTTCTCAATGGCGTTGTAAATCGGCAAAATCATGAACGGGATGAAGATGTATACAGAAACAAAGACGAAACTGAAATCGGTGAATAGAATCTGTTTCGTCCCAATACCGATGGCTTCTAAAAATTGATTCGTAATCCCGTACGTTCCAAAAATACCAAGGAACGCATACGCCTTTAACAACAAGTTAATCCATGACGGCAGCAAGATGAGCAAGAGCCAAAGCTGTTTATGCTTCGTCTTCGTCAACAAGTATGCCGTCGGATACCCGACGAGTAACGAGAAGAACGTAATGAGAAACGCATACCAGAACGACGAGAGCGTCATCGACAAATACGTCGACGTGAAGAACGTCTGATAGTTTTCTAAACTCAAATTCCCATCGATATCAAAAAAGGAATAATAGACGACGAGGACGAGTGGTGCGATGACGAACAAGGCGATCCAAATCCAATAGGTCGTCAAATATACCGTCTTTGCGGTCTGATTAGTTTGATTCATGAGGGACCTCCTCGTAGGATTCGAGACGACGGTCAAATTCTTCTTCTGTTTCACCTAGTCGCATGACGTGAATCGCTTCTTCGTCAAACGTCAATCCGATTTTTGATCCGACGATTGATTTCTTCGTCGAGTGGACGAGCCATTCGTTTCCTTCTTGGTCATAACAGCAAATCTCGTAGTGGACACCTCGGAACAATTGAGAATCGACGTCGACAACGAGTTTCGCTGCATCGACCGATGTCATCTCTAAGTCTTCCGGACGAATGATGACCTCAACTTTTTCATTGCGGTCAAATCCTTGGTCGACACAGTCAAACGTTTTACCAGCAAACGTGACGACATTGTCTTCCGGCATGACACCCGGCACGATATTGGATTCACCGATAAAGTCTGCGACGAAACGGTTGATCGGTTCATCATAAATATCAGTCGGTGTCCCACTCTGAACAATTTTCCCGTTGTTCATGACGAAAATCTCATCCGACATGGCGAGCGCCTCTTCTTGGTCGTGTGTGACAAAAATGAAGGTGATGCCAAGACGTTGCTGTAACTCACGAAGTTCATATTGCATCTCCGTACGAAGTTTCAAGTCTAAGGCAGAGAGCGGTTCATCGAGGAGAATGACCTCCGGCTCATTTACGATTGCGCGGGCGATGGCGACACGTTGGCGCTGTCCACCTGACATCTCATCGATTTCGCGCGAGCCGTATCCTTCTAAGTTAACAAACTTGAGAGCCTGCTCCACTTTCGCTTTCACATCTGCTTCTTTCAATTTTTTAATGCGGAGACCGAATGCGACATTCTCAAATACGTTTAAATGAGGAAACAGCGCATAATCTTGGAACACGGTGTTCACTTGTCGTTTGTTGGCCGGCACATCGTTGATCCGCTTCCCGCTGAAGTGAATATCTCCTTCGGTCGCATCGGTAAATCCAGCGATGAGACGCAAAATCGTCGTCTTCCCACATCCCGATGGACCGAGAAGCGTATAAAACTTCCCACGCTCAATCTCAAAACTGATATCTTCAAGGACGACTGTATCGTCGTAACGCTTTGACACGTGGTCAAAACGAATAATTGTCTCTGCATTCATGCTGTTTCCTCCTCTGTTGACTTATAAATATGAATGGGTCGCGACGATGAGACATTCGCTCTCCCCGTCGTTGTCGTTGACGAGTTGATGCGAATCCGAGGCGACATAATAAAGGGTTTCCCCTGTCTTGGCAAAATATGTGTGGTTCCCTAATTTCAAGGCGATTTTGCCGGACAAGACGTATACGAGCGTCTCCGAACGCGAAGGCTCATATTGTTTGAACTCTCCATGTTTGAAAAATGTGACAAGGATGGGCTCCATCTCTTTTTCATTCGATTCCGGGATGAGCCATTCTGTCCGATATTTGCGTTCTTCATCCGTATAGATGGTGCGATCGTCAACGGTGTACACCACTTTTTGATTCAACTCTTCATCAAAAAACTCTTTCGGGGAACTCCCGAGGACATTCAATAAATCGAATAACGTTTCTAGTGAGGGAGAGCTTAAATCCCGCTCGATTTGAGAAATATAGCCTTTACTCAAATCGGTACGTTCCGCCAGCTCCTCTTGGGTCAATCCTTTTTTGATCCGGAGCCGCTTAATGTTTTGACCTACTTCCAACGACTGAACGCCTCCTTCGTGTTTAGTGAAACATGAGTTCAACTAAAGAAAGTTTATCTATACTATACTTTAAAACAAACTATTAGCGACCTTCATTATAACGAATTGTTGACGAATTGCAATAAAAAAAGTCACGCCCTAAGGACGTGACTCAGTGTAAATTCCGTTCAGACATCAAATGCTTGAACTTTTCGTTTTTCGTTTGGAACAAATGGAGCTGTGCCCCATATGCATCGATCTGTTGAATGACGTATTGGAATGCCTTTGCTTCTCCCGGATATGGTTCGCCCGCCTTGGCAAGTGAGGTCTCAAAATCTTCCCATAACACCTCAACCCACGTCACCGCTTCTGAATCGTTCAAGACGTCATTTTTCTCTTTTAGAACGATTGCAAGCCGTTCATATTGTTCGTTCCGGTTCATCGCTTCACCTCCGACAATTCTGAGAGCGGGATGGCCCGTTCTGTCATCTCGCCTTCAAACGTCCCCCAGCCCATGACGCCGTTGACGAATTTCAAGCGAAACGGACGGTCATTGTAATTGACGACATATGTTTCACCTGGACGAAACGATGATGGGTCAATCAAATAGCTTTCGGCAATCGCAATCCGTCGAAGGACGACTTCAATTTCGCTGACCATGCCCATCTGTTCAGCCTTTCGTTTCCGTTCATGTAATACTTGAATCTCTTGCTCTAACTCATATTTCGATAAGTCACTTAACCGCTTTTCCATATCGTTCACCTCGATGTAAGCGTATCAGATTTTACGAAAAAAGAAAAAGACGAGACTGAGTACGTGACTCAGTTCGCCTTGAAGTTGTAAAGTGGCTTGATGATTTGATCGATTTGAACGGCCGGTTCGATATAACGAACAATTTCTTTCATCGACTTATACACAAATGGTGATTCATCGATTGTCGATGGGCGAACTGATGTCGACCAGACACCTTCCATCGAACGTTTGAATTCTTTGAAATCGACGCGTTTCCGCGCGGCCGACCGAGACATGATCCGACCTGCGCCGTGTGGACCCGAGAAGTTCCAGTCTGGATTCCCTTTCCCCGTACAGATGAGCGAACCGTCTCGCATGTTCATCGGAATGATGACTCGCTCTCCTTCTTGAGCGGAGATGGCCCCTTTTCGCAGGATCATCGCATCATGATCGATATAGTTATGGACGGTGTCGAATTGATCGACGATGTTCCAATTCATCGCTTCGACAATCACATCCGTCATCGCACGACGGTTCGCCGCCGCATATTGTTGAGCGATGCGCACGTCATGCATGTAATCGTCCATATCCGTCCCCTCCACATAAGCCAGGTCTCGAAATGGTTTACGTGACGCCCGCTCTGTTTCCAGATAAGCCGAGATTTCGTGTTGTCGACCTAAGGCTTTCAAACGCTCAATTTCTTCTTTTACATCATGTGTTTCCATCATGTGTTGAATCGCTCGCTCCTGATAGTGATCGGCAATCTGCACCCCAAGATGGCGCGAACCGGAATGAATGACGAGAAACGTACGTCCCGAGTCATCTCGGTTCACTTCAATAAAGTGGTTCCCCGAGCCGAGCGACCCGACCGAGCGCAAGGCTCGGTCGAGTTTATACGGCGCTCGCACCTCTTCTAGTGGAAGTTCAGATGCGTATGGGTGAACCTTCTCCCGAATGTTCATTCCACTCGGTACGAGTTCACGAATGAGGTCATCGAGTCGTTGAAAATCGATTCGCTTGGCTTTGATTTCCGTACAAAGCATCCCACACCCTAAATCGACACCGACCAGGTTTGGCACGACTTTGTCTTGAATCGTCATCGTCGTTCCAACGACCGACCCTTTCCCCGCATGCATGTCCGGCATGATCCGAATCGATGCCCCTTGTGTGAACGGTTGGTCGAGCAATGTTTCAATTTGATTCCGCGTCATATCATCGATTCGTTCGTTGAACACTTTGGCGCGGTTATATTTCCCCTTGATTTCCATGTGACCTCCTTAACTGATCGCTTGTTGTTTACTCTGTAATTCATGCATTCGGGCATAGACACCGCCATACTCGATGAGTGACTGGTGGTTGCCTCGCTCAATGATTCGACCGTGGTCGAGAACGAGAATCTGGTCCGCTTCCCGAATCGTTGAAAGTCGGTGCGCGATGACAAATGTCGTCCGACCGTACGTGAGTGTTTTGAGCGCATCCTGAATCAATGCCTCCGTCTCCGAGTCGACGCTCGCTGTCGCTTCATCGAGGACGAGGATGGCCGGGTCAAAGACGAGGGCGCGTGCGAAACTGATCAACTGTCGTTCTCCACTCGAGAGTGAAGCTCCACGCTCAATCACCGGTTCATCGATGCCTTGCGGTAGCTGCTTCACGAAACGGTCTGCCCCGACGGCTGTGAGTGCTTTCCATACCTGTTCGTCCGTAATCGTCTCATCGCCAAGCGTGACGTTCGTGCGAATCGTTCCAGTGAATAGGAACGGGTCTTGTAAGACGATCCCGAGATGGTCTCGTACCGCCTGCGTCGGTAGTTTTGTCACGTCCATGCCATCGATTCGGAGGACTCCGGCGGATGGGTCATAGAAACGCATGAGCAAGTTCATGATTGAACTCTTCCCGCTTCCCGTATGTCCAACGAGTGCGACCGTTTCACCAGGAGCGGCGTGTAGTTCAATCTGTTGCAACACCGGTTTCCCTGCTTCATAACTGAACGTGACATCATCAAAGACGACATCCCCTTTAAAGCGTGGAAGACGTTCCGATGAGACCGGTTCCCCTTTTTCGTCGAGCAGTTGGAACATCCGGTCGGCCGAGACGAGCGCTTGTTGGAGTGGTGACAATTGGTTCATGATTTGTGTCACTGGCTCAAAGATCCGCGAGACATAGTCGATATACGCGTACAGAATCCCAAGTGTCAGGACACTTCCCGTACCGAGCGTTTGGGCCCCGACAAACCAGATGAGTAAGGCGAGCGCCATGTTTCGGAAGAAGTTGACGAGGTTGTGGCTCATCAACGCATCCAATTTCAACAGTTTCCGTCTCGTTTGGAAGTTGTCGCTGTTCTTCTCATTGAACTCGTCATAAACGAGATTTTCGCGGACGTATGATTGAATGATTGGCATCGTTTGAATGCTCTCATTCAACTGCGCGTTCATATCCGCGACGAGTGCGCGGACACGGAAGTTATTTTTTGTCGAGAAACGTTGGAACAACTTAATCCAGACGATGACGACCGGGATGATAATGAGCGAGACGAGCCCTAGACGCACGTCTAGGAAGAACATCGCAATGAGTACCCCGATCATCATGACGACACTTTGGAAGACGCGAGCGAGCACTCCTAAATACAGGTCGCGTATCGTCTCTGTGTCATTCGTGACACGACTGACAATCTTCCCGATTGGTGTCTGGTCAAAATAGCGTACCGGAATCGTTTGAAGATGCTTCATCACGTCAAGACGCATAGTTTTGACGATTTTATGCGCCGATCGTTGTAGGAGCATCTGTTGTCCCCAGTTCAATCCGGCCGCAAATAGTAACAGGACGACGTACAATCCCGATAAGAGAAGGACAGCTCGTAAATCCGTCTGATAAAACTGGAACACGTCGGTCGACGAGAGCGAGACAATATTGTCATATGTCGCCGTTTCGTCCCCTCTTGAAATCGTCAGCACGTCGCCATCGACTTCACGGACGCCTCCGCTCATAATCGCCTCAGGTACGAGATAGTACCCATCGGTCGTTTGTACGATCGAGACCGGCTGAATCACCTCTTGGCCATCTAGTCTCGTTTCTTTCTCATACGAATCTCCATTAAAGGAAACACTACCGCCGGATTCGACTTGAACCCAGTCACGTTCGATGGCGACGATATGCTCATCGATAATGATTTTGGCGATATACGGCCCGGCAAGTTCTGCACCGACCGCTAAAAAGAGTAATGTCAGTCCGAGGAAGATGGAGCGCTTCACTTGCTTGGCATAACCAACGAGTGAGCGGATCGTTTTCTTCCGGCGGACCGGATCTAATTCATATTGATCGATCATGAGAGATTCCCCCTTTCCCGGATTACTCCGTCTCTCCTTGTCGAATAAATTGTTCATAGTACCAACCGTGTCGTTCCATCAGTTGGTCGTGGGTGCCGCGCTCGGTAACTCGTCCATCTTGAAGGACGAGAATTTGGTCAGCATGTGCCACCGCAGAAAGACGGTGCGCCACGATAAAGGTCGTCTTCGCCTCACGGCTCGTGCGGACCGAATCGATTATGCGTGATTCCGTCTTCGCATCGACTGCTGAGAGCGAATCGTCAAGAAGCAGAATCTCAGGATTTTTCAGTAAGGCGCGTGCAATCGACAATCGTTGCTTTTGTCCACCTGACAGCATGACCCCTTGCTCCCCAACGACGGTATCGAGACCGTTCTCCAAGTGTTCGATGTCTGTATCGAACGCCGCGAGATGAATGGCTCTGTCGAGTGCTTCATCCGAAACATCATCCACTCCGAAACGAATGTTATCACGCACCGTTTTTGAGAATAAGAGATGCTCTTGTGACACATAGCCGCTCCAGCCACGGACCGTTTCAAGTTTAATGTCCGAGATTGGCACCCCGTTCACGAGAAGGGAATCGTCAATCGGATACTCCCGGAGCAATTGACGTAACAACGTCGTCTTCCCAGCTCCAGTCGGTCCGACAATTCCAATCGTCTCACCACGCGAGACGTGCAGGACGATGTCCTCTAACGACTCCCGATTCGCGTTTGGATAACGGAATGAAAGCGATTTGAAGGTGATCTTCTCCGGTACATCGATGTGAACCGTTCCGGTTGATGAAACGTCCGGTACCTCATTCATCGTCGTCTCAATCCGTTCCAAGCTCGCCGTTCCTCGTTGGACGACGTTGATGAGTTCCCCGAAGGCATACATCGGCCAAATCAACATCCCTAAATAAATGTTGAAGGAAACGAGTTGACCGAGCGTGATGTCGTTCGTAAAGACGAGATACGTCCCGAACGAGAGTCCGATCAAATAACTGAGTCCGACGAGTAATTTGATGACCGGCTCAAACAAGACGTCGATTTTAGCGACATGCATGTTTTTCGCCATCACGTCATCCGTGATGTCGTCAAACTTTTTCGTATCCGCCTCTTCTTGAACGAAGGAACGAACGACCCGAAGACCGGAGATGGATTCAACGACTTGGTCGTTCATCACGCCGAACGAATCTTGGGCTGCCGTGAACCGTGTATGAATTTGACTCCCAAGTTTATTCATCGACCACGCGAGAATCGGCATCGGCAAGAGTGCTGCGAGCGTCAACTTCCAATCGATAAACACGCCCATAATCGTCAAGGCGATGAGCGTCATGTTGAACGAGTCGACTAATGTCATGACCCCAAATCCCGCTGTACGCTCCACCGCTTTTAAGTCATTCGTCGCAAGTGCCATCAAGTCACCCGTACGATGTTGTTGATAGAAGCGCGGTGTTTGTTTGAGAAGGTGACCAAAGAAGCGACCTCTCAATTTCTTTTCAAGTAAAAAGGCTGTCCCGAAGAGTCGGGCAATCCACAAGTATGACATCACGTACGATAACACCATGATGCCGAGTAGCGACGATACAATCAGAATCAATCGCTCTGTCGTCAAACTTCCTTCACGAATCGCATCGATTGCCTGACCGATAATCCAAGGTGGCAGCATATCTACAACCCCTGTGATGATCAATAAGATAATCGCAATCACGTACGTTCGTTTCTGTCTTTTAATAAACCAATCCAATTGCTTAATCAGTTTCATGACTGATTTCCCCCTTCCGCCCAATCCATCCGAACACGCAAAAAAGCGCACTCCACCTGATTGTGCAACCAATCAAATGAAGCGCGCTTGAAGTAGTCTTCAGTCTTTTGCATGGTCAGGGAAAGGACACTACCCCTATCCAGCTGCCAATGTCACGCAGTTAAATATGAGTAGCCATATGATGTTTTGAGTGTGTTTGTGAGTGCAATGTTGTTCATCGTTCTGGCTCCTCTCGTTTCATAGTTTTAAAATCTACTCAAACCTTAGCAAACTGTTCTGAAAATTGTCAACATTATTCTGTAAAAAAATTGTAACTTGATTTAGTTTAAGAAAAACATGCCTAAAATGAGACCAATGACCCCTGTGGCCGTCACGTAATAAATCATCGGCATGAGCGTGTAACGGATGATGGTCCCTTCCTTGCCGAGTAATCCAGCAACCGATGCGACCGCTACGACGTTCAGCACACAGATCATGTTCCCTGCGTTCGCCCCTGCCATCTGCATCGATAAAGCGAGCGTTTCATTGAGTCCAACCGACTCCGCAACGTTTGTCGTTAAACTTGAAAACATCATGTTCGAGAAGGTCGCCGACCCTGACACGAAGGCGCCGAGCGCCCCAATCCACGGTGCGACAAGCGGCCAAACCCCGCCGAACGTGTCAGCAGCTGCCGTCGCGAGTTCGACCGGCATCGAAGCGAGTCCGGCACCCCCATTTTCAGAATGGATGAATATGCGGACCATCGGAACCGACGCCGCTAACGTGATGGCCGTTCCGACGACTCCAAGTGTCGTCGCCTTAAACACCGATGTCACTTGTGACCAACTCATGTTGTGTAAGAAGAATGTCGCAATAATCGTCAGAATGAACATGAAACCTGGTGAATAGAACGGTTCCCAAGACGTCGAAACTCCTTCTACCCCGAGGATGTTCGGGAGATTGATCCGGACACTGCGAGAGAGTTCGTTTAAAAATGGTACGGTACGGGTGAGAACTAAGAAAATCGTCAAAATGAGATAAGGTGCCCACGCCTTCCACTGTGGTAATTCACGCGTGGTTGATTTGAGCGTCACTTTCTCAGTAGATGGTTCTAATTCATCCACATATCCATCAAACGTCCAGACACGTTTCGGCATGAGAATGCCTTTACGAGCCATAGCAACGAGGATGACGAGACCGGTTAAACCACCGAGCATGCCACCGAACTCAAACCCGAGGATGAGTGTCCAAATGTACGCCGGTACGCTGTACAACAGCGCCGCCACAATCGCGATCGGAAATACCTCGAGTGCAGGTTTTATCGACTTTTCCTTACTGAAGAAACGCGTCAACATCAAAATTAAAATGAACGGGATGAATAGTCCGACTACCATATCGATCAACACCGTCTGTAAGACGACCTCTGTCAAGAAGGCAATCGACTCAGGCTGGTTCACATCTAAAGATAGACCGTTCCCGATCCCGATAAGTGCCGGTGTCCCGACCGCACCAAATGTCACAGCCGACACGTCTGCGGATAATGCAATGACAACGGCGGCAATCGGCGGAAATCCGAGTGCGATCAAGAGCGGTGCTGCAACCGTTGCAGGCGTCCCGAATCCAGATGCGCCTTCAATAAATGAAACGAATAACCATCCGACAATCAAAACTTGAATACGCGGGTCAGGTGTGATGTTGACGAATCCGGAGCGAATCGCGTTCATCCCGCCCCCTTCTTTCATCGTATTCATCATTCCGATCGCCCCGTAGACAATCCATACTGTCGTGACGGCGATGACGAGTC
Organism: Exiguobacterium sp. s163; assembly: GCF_018617135.1. GTDB lineage: Bacteria > Bacillota > Bacilli > Exiguobacteriales > Exiguobacteriaceae > Exiguobacterium > Exiguobacterium profundum. The sequence goes on along the minus strand of NZ_JACSJN010000006.1, from coordinate 180,761 downwards.
CTTGTAATATCGCCGCCATAATTCGTGTCGCATCCAATTGCCAGACGAAAAACGCTAAAATTGCCGTCGTCACGAGTGACAAGGGCATGGCTACCGATGCAGGTAAACGCATAATGACCAATAAGATGAGCACGGCCACAATCGGTGTCAGTGCTGTAATCCATTCTAAAATCGTCAATATAGACCCACCTTTTCGTGTTTTCCCCTACCGTAAACAGATGTCCCATCACGATTCTTCTTCAGCGAGTCGATCTAACGTACGTTCAATCACATCATACGGAAATCCTTTGCGTCGAAGCTGCATCTTCATACGCTGTTTGCGCTCGAACGCATCGTACCCGCTGAACTTCCGACTCAACTTCTCAGCCTGTTTCAGACATGCCGCAACCTCGACATCTTCGTCCTCTTCTTCCCAAAAAGTTTGAATCGCCTCTGAAATAATATCAAAGGTAAACCCCCTTTGCATCAGGGTTTGTTGAATTCTTTGTTGCACTTCTGTGGCAGAACGACGATTCGTTTCCAGTTGTTTCCTTTTCACGAACTTTCCGGCCTTCTCGACGAGATCTTCGTGTGAGATTGATTCTAATACGGATTCAACAACGTCCGTTGGGATTCGGAGCTGTTCGAGCTCGCGTTTGATTTTGATCGGCCCACTTGGACTCGTGTTGAATTTCGTCTGGACATACGCTTTCGCGAACTCCTCATCGTTCAAATAGCGCTGCTCGATCAGTCGTGTGATGGCATGTTTGATAGCGGATTCACTTAACTCTTTCTTCACGAGATAGTCCCGTACCTCTGAGATGGCACGCATTCGATACGATAAATAATTGATGGCTAACTTATAGGCTTTCTGAATTTCTTCCGCCTCAAGGACGTCTTGCACAAAATCGTCTTCGAGCTCCATCCCTTTTGTGAGCCCATACTTGATGAACACATCGACATCGATAGCGAACGCGAACTCCTCTTTCCCTTCCCGTTCGATGAAGACGTTCAGTCGGTCTTGGTTCTTCTTCTGGGTCGTGAACTTTGCAATTTTCACAACGACTCCCCTCCATTCCATGTTTCTAACATATCACGTTCAAGAAACGTAGAGGATTTTTGATAAGTTAGAAGAAAGGGTATTCATCTGGATATACTGACTTATACCCATTTTAGAAACAACACATGATATCGGAGGGAATTTCATGAAAATCGCAATCACCGGTGGAACCGGGCTCATCGGTCAACCACTCGTTCGTGCACTGGCCGACGCCGGACATCAAGTCGTCGTGTTGACACGTCATCCACGTCCCCGCCATCGCGGTGTGTCGTTTATCGAATGGTTGACACCGAATAGTAAACCAGAAGAGGAACTCGAGGGAACAGATGCGTTCATCCATTTGGCCGGCGCCTCAATCAACGACGGACGATGGACCCACAAACAGAAACAAGCCATCCTTCAAAGTCGAATCGAAGGGACGAAGGAAGTCGTCCGGATCATTCAACAGTTGAAACAAAAGCCACAGGTCGTCATTAGCGGCTCGGCCATCGGCATATACGGTGAAGATCGTTCCATTACGTATTCCGAAGAAACCCCATTACCGACACGGACTAATTTCCTCGGGAATGTCTGCGTCCTCTGGGAACAGGAAGCAGAACCCATTCGTGATTTAGGCGTTCGTCTTGTGACGATGCGCACCGGCGTCGTCTTATCGAATGATGGCGGTGCCTTCCCTTTAATGAAACTCCCCTATCAATTCGGGGTCGGTGGTAAAATTGGTTCAGGCGAGCAATGGGTTCCTTGGATTCATTTAGACGACCTCGTCCGCTTGTTCGTGCACGTCATCGAGACCGATTCTATCGAAGGACCGGTCAACGGTACTGCACCTACACCGGTGACGATGAACGAGTTCGGGAAGACGATTGCGAACGTGATGCACCGTCCTCACTGGATCCCGGCACCTGCCCCAATGATGGAACTCGTCCTCGGTGAAAAGAGCGTCATCGTCCTAGAAGGAGCGAAAGTCGTTCCGACGAAGGCACTTCAACACGGTTTCGAGTTCCGCTATGAAACATTGGAACCGGCTCTAACACAACTACTACAAGATGCTTAAGGAGAATGAATTGTGAGTCACTTACTAATCCGAAATGCCCATATTTACCCAATCACTGCCCCCCATTTTTACGGAGACCTCCGTGTTCGGGACGGGAAAATCGTCGAAATGTCCGATTTGCTTGAACCGACTGACGGGGAGCATGTCATTGAAGCCGAAGGAAACTTTTTATTCCCCGGCTTCATCGATGCTCACACCCACCTCGGATTATATGACGAAGGAGCCGGCTCTGTCGGGAACGACGCCAATGAAACGGTCGAAGCGATGACGCCTCATGCTCGTGCGATTGACGGGGTATACCCGCTTGACGAAGGATTTCAAGAAGCGCTGATGGCAGGCGTAACCGCCGTTCAGGTCATGCCAGGAAGTATGAACGTCATCGGTGGTGTGACCAGTGTCATCAAAACACACGGTCGCTATATTGACGACATGATCGTCCGTCGTTATGCCGGATTGAAGATGGCGCTCGGCGAAAACCCGAAACGGATTCATAGTATGGGGAAAACCGGTGATTTGACGCGGATGGGGATTATGGGGTTGCTTCGTGAAGCGTTCCGTACCGTCGGGTCGACCAAAACGATCGGAACGTTCGGCAGCCAGATGATTCAACTTGCCCTCGACCGAGAGATGCCGATTCGTGTGCATGCCCACCGCGCCGATGACATTTTATCTGTCGTTCGCTTTGCCCAAGAGTTCGATCTCGACTATCGCATCGAGCATTGTACAGAAGGTCATCTCGTCGTTGAAAAATTACAAGAACTCGGTGTGAAACATGTCACCGTCGGACCGACGTTTACTCGAAAATCTAAAATCGAGCTTCAGAACAAGACGTGGGAGACGTATCGCATTCTCCATGAGCACGGCATGATCGTCTCCATCACGACCGACCATCCGTACACACCGGTCCAATATTTGAACTTGTGCGCCGGACTTGCAGCACGTGAAGGACTGCCTGTCGACATCGCGTTACGCGGAATCACCATCAATCCGGCTGAATCACTAGGTGTCGCCGACCGAATCGGCTCTCTCGAAGTCGGAAAAGATGCCGATTTGGTGCTTTGGAGTCACTTCCCGCTCGACTACTTATCGAAGCCGATTATGACCATTGTGAACGGTGAAGTCGTGTACAAAACGGACCGTGCTGCAACCCATCATGAGGTCGAGTAATTTTCATTATTTTTCATAAGGGTTTTTACGCATAATTTACTTGCTTTTTTAAAAATACTATATAAAATTATCTTGTAACTTCATAAAGCAGCCAAGGCGGTTCGAACAGCGAAGCCAGAAGTATGCTTTCGTTACGACTATTCTTCAGCGGTCTGAAATAGGAGGAGGAATGTAAAGGTGCTCAAATTTCGTGAGCTCACCGACTGCGCGGAGTTGTTCGAACTGATGCAACACCCAGATGTCTTTCCGTATGTCCGTCAAAAGACGGTCCATTTTGACGAGTTTTTATTTAGCACGAAGCAAATCATCGAGCTAGAAGAGCAAGGAAATATCATCTCACGTACCATCACGAACGAGTATGGCACCCCGATTGGGACGATCAGCTTGTTCGATGTCGAATCCGGCTATGGATTCCTCGGCACGTGGCTTGGCAAGCCGTATCACGGCAAAGGTTATAATCAAGTGGCGAAAGAGGCGTTCTTCTCAGAACTGTTCTTCGAGCTTGATATTGAGAGCGTATTTTTAAAAATCCGTAAATCGAATGAACGATCGATTGCGGCAGCAAAGAAGCTCCCGTACGCGTTTTGCGCGAACGAGATCCGCTCTGAACTGCTCGCGGAGATCAACCAAGGTGACGTGGAGTATGTTTTATACGAGGTATCCAAGTCGAGCTTCCAATTGTACTTGCATGCCCTGCACGTCCCGGAATACGAAGTGCCATACGAGGCACAACTCGAAGCATGAGCCAATTCTGTCAAAGAATTGGCTTTTTTGTGGCGTTTTTGTGTGGATTTGATGGAGGGAACTTGTCGGAGCCGAATAAATCTGTTCTAATTCGAAGAGATAGGTATGATAGAAGTATGAGGGATTTATCACAACTCCCGTTAACCGTTTTGCAAAGGAGAATGGCATATGTCAGAATCAATGTTTCGTATCCTCGTGACCGACGACGAAGAACAAATGCGCGATTTACTTGTATCAAATTTAGAAAAAGAAGGGTATGAGACGGTCACCGCCTCAAACGGCCTTGAAGCGATTGAACGCTTGAAAGAAGAGACGATCCATCTCGTCTTACTTGATGTGATGATGCCGGAACTCGACGGATTGACGGCTTGCATGCGCATCCGTGAGTTCTCAAACGTACCCATCATCCTGTTGACGGCACGCTCAGAAGAGCTCGACCGCATTCACGGCCTCAAAATCGGGGCAGACGATTACATCACGAAACCGTTTAGCCCACGCGAATTACTCGCACGAATCGAAGCGACGCTCCGTCGCACGCACAGCTTCTCAAAAGAACAAGAAGCGACGTTTGATGTCGGGGTCCTCTCAATCGATATCGAAGGACGTACCGTCAGTGTGAAAGGGAAGACCGTCAACTTGACACGAAAAGAGTTTGATTTGCTCTATCTGTTCATCACGAACGACGAGAAAGTATTCTCTCGTGAACAATTGCTCGATCAAATTTGGGGGACCGAGTATCATGGTAACCTTCGCACGGTCGATACTCACATTAAGACGCTTCGCCTGAAACTCGGCGAGGCGGGCGGTTATATTCATACAGTCTGGGGAATTGGCTACAAATTCGAGGCAAACGGATGAAACGATACACGATCAGGAAGCGGATTTGGATTACCATCTGGACAGCCAGCCTCTTCTCAGCGTTCGTGTTTCTCATCATGACGTTTTATCTGTACGACAAGTTCTATATTCAAACGCAAGAAGAACTGCTCATCAATCGCGGTGAGAAACTTGTCACCATCTATAAGGCCGACGGTTTCTCGGACGCGTTCGCCGATAGTATGACGTACACGAACGAATTGACCGAGACGAAAGTGTTCCTCTCCTCCGTTCGAGAGGACACCCTCGGCTCCGGTAAAACTTTTTTAAGGCAGCAAGACCTCGAACGGTTGCAGGACGGTTATGCCATCTCGGTGACCCGGAAACATCCGACCGAGGACGTCGACATTTTGATGACCGCATTTCCTCTCATCCGCGACGATGAACTCGACAATGCACTCATTTTGTATATGGAGCTCAGTAAAATCAGTGAACCGTTCCAACCGATTCGGCTCATGATCACGTTTTTACTCGTCCTCATGATCGTGAACTTGCTCCTATTCGGTAAACAGATCATCGACACGATCATCCAACCACTCATTCAGATGAAGCGTGCCTCTCAAGTCTATGCGCAAGGTGATTTCTCCCACCGCATCCCGATCGTCTACGACGATGAAATCGGTGAACTCGCAGACACGCTCAACTCGATGGCGGAATCGCTCGGACTTGTTGAAGAGCAGCGTAAAGAGTTTCTAGCTAACGTCAGTCACGAACTTCGCACGCCACTCTCCTACATCCGCGGTTATACCGAGATGCTTCAAGATGAAACGTTGGACGAAAAAACGAGGGCGCAATATTACGACATCATCGAGAACGAGACGAACCGGCTTCAGCGCCTTGTCACGGACTTACTCGATCTCGCCCAGCTAGAGCGGGACTCATACCCGATGACGAAAGAACCGGTCGTTTACTCGCAAGTGCTTGAAGACGTTCTCTATCGTCTTGAACCGATTGCCCGGGCAAAAGGCGTGACAATCGAATCGGATTTAGACTTCGACTTGATCATCCTCGGTGACCATGACCGACTCGAACAAGTCATCGGCAATCTTCTCGACAACGCGCTCCGATATACGGACGCTGGCAAGACGATTCATGTGAAAACGTTCGCCGAAACCGAATATGCAATTACGGAAATACGTGACGAAGGTCGAGGCATCCCGAAAGAAGATTTAGACAAATTAACGGAACGCTTCTATCGTGTCAATAAATCACGGACACGAAAAGACGGCGGAACCGGTCTCGGTTTGGCCATTGCGAAGCACATTATCGAGCGGCATCAAGGATCCCTTCATTTCAGCTCTGAAGTCGGAGAAGGAACGACTGTCACTGTCGGTTTGCCGCTTCTACCTGACGATGAATTTGATATGTAAATAGGCAGCCGCGATGGCTGCCTTTTCATATGTCTTTCCCTTTATATTGTTCGGTTGACTCTTGCTCGAGTCGTTCACGTTCGGCATGCGTCTGCGGAAAACCGTTCGCCTGCCACTCGGCACGGTGACTCGAATCGAGTTGCGTGAGCCCTTGCTCCGCCTCATCCTGATCCGCATCGACACTTTCCCGCTCATCCATCTTCTGCCACGTATCTTCTTCCTCACGTTGCGAAAGCAGCGCCGCCACTTTTGGTGCAACGAGCGCCGCACCGGCAACACCTAAGACAATCCCCATCAACACTTTCCGATCCATCCTAACCCCTCCTTCACTATGCACTCTTCATTCCACCATTTTATAATCTCAAAACCATTATCGAAAACGTTTACAACATTTCTACGAGTGGAATGGCTAATGGAAGGAGGCGATTGAATGGAAAAGAAACGACCTACCTCGAAACGTCCGTTTGATAATCCAGACGCGGTAGACACGGATAAAGAGAGTATTTTTGACGAGGACGGCATGCAAACCGTCGACCCGATTCCTGTCGAGGAATTGAACGAACGAGTGAAGGATGAAAAGAATAAACGTCACTCGAAAGATGAGTCAGTGAGTGAAAAGAAATATAAAGACAAATAAACAAGCTGCGGACGTTTGTCCGCAGCTTGTTATGTTAAATCCTTCGGTGAAAATCCGTAAGGCAACATCTCTTCTTTCGTCATCACTTTCGTATCACCGTTCAAGTTTGCAAGAATCAACGTGAAGTCTTCACCAGCGAATTCAGCGATCACTTGGCGGCACGCACCGCATGGTGAAATCGGGCCTTCTGTGTCACCGACGACGACGACCGTTTCAATCGCGTCACTACCTTCTGACACGGCTTTAAAAATGGCTGTGCGTTCGGCACACATCGATAGTCCGTACGAGGCGTTCTCCACGTTACACCCGGTAATTTCATTTCCTGATGTATCGATGACGACAGCTCCTACTTTAAACTTTGAATACGGTGTATAGGCGCGTTTGCGCGCTTCGATGGCTTTATGGACTAGTTCTTGTACGCGTTCTTGTGAGATCATAGGATGTTCCTCCACTTCTATATTTGAAAAGAAGTCTGACATCTGAACTATATCGTGAAAACGCTTACGTGACAAGCCTTTTCACGGTCTCGTCAATATTTTTTCTTTTTCTTTTTCTCGAATACGACGACCGACTCGACATGAGATGTCTGTGGGAACATATCATACGGCTGTACGTAATTCACTTTGTATCCCGCTTTCATCAACTGGTCGGCGTCACGTGCGAGCGTCTGCGGGTTACATGACACGTAAACGATTCGCTTCGTTTTAGAAGAGATGATGGAATTGATCAATTGATGGTCCATCCCTGTGCGTGGCGGGTCGACTACGATGACGTCTGGGATCCATCCATCTTTTACCCAACGTGGAATCCAATGCTCGGCACGCCCTTCGACGTATGTGACATGGTTATAGCCATTTTCACGCATATGGTCATTGGCATCTTCGACCGCTTCCGGCACGACTTCCATTCCACGGATTTCTTTCGCATATGGGGCTAACCAAAGTCCGATCGACCCTACTCCTGCATACGCATCGATCACACGTTCTTCACCTGTCAATCCTGCGGCCTCGACCACTTCACGGTACATTTTTTCTGTCTGTGCCGGATTCAACTGGAAGAATGCGCGTGGTGATAAGTGATAATGAACGTCGTCTAATTGTTCATCCATTTTCTCCTGACCGGCGATGTGAACTGTCCGATAACCGAAAATAACACCCGAACGGTTTGCATTGATGTTGATATGGAACGACACAACATTCGGCAATTCCATGATGCGGTCGCTCAATTCATCTAAATCAGGGACATCTTCATGTCCGACGACCAAAACGACTTGAACATCGTTCGTGTTATAACCCGAACGGACGACGATGGTGCGCGCGTACCCCGTGTCACGGCGTGCATCGTAGACGGGAATATCAAGTTCGTTTAAAATACGGACAATCGCATTGTTGATGTTCGTCGTATCCCGTTGTTGGACCATACAGTGCTCGATCGGCACGAGATGGTTCGAGTTCGGTTTGTAGAGACCCGATACGATCTCACCGCGACGCGTGCCGAGTGGGAATTGTGACTTGTTCCGGTAATACCATGGATCTTCCATTCCGATTGTTGGACGGATATCCGATTTGTCCACGTTTAGTTTCGTCTTTTGACGGAAGGCGTTTCGAACGATTTCTTCCTTATATTCCATCTGCAGACTTGAACTCATATGTTGGATTTGGCAGCCCCCGCACTCATCGTAAATCGGACAAGGTGCTTTGACGCGGTCTTTCGAGTCGTTATCTCGTTTGACGACACGCGCTTCCGCATAGTTTTTTTCCACACGCGTGATTTCGACTTTGGCTCGTTCTCCCGGCAATAAGTTCGGAATGAAGATGACCATGCGATTAAGTGTCGCAATGCCTTCTCCATTAATGCCAAGTCGCTCGACCGTGACATCTTTAAAATCTCCTGTAATTAATTTCAATCTGATTCATCCTTTCGAGACGATTGTTCTAGGTCTTTGGCGTAACGCACTACTTTAGCGCGCAACGAATCAATGTCGGCTAACAGGCGATGTAAATCTTCAGGTGTCGTATGCTCGTCTAGCGTATTGACCGATAGACAGAGTAATTCCGTTCTCGATTTTAGGACGTTCATCTTTCCGGCAGTATCTGTTCGTGATTTACCCATCTTGTAATCGCTCCTTTGGTTCGTGACAAAGAGTTGCTATTATAGCATACTATTTCGTGTAACTTGATGAAAAGGTGGAATCCACATGCAAAACATCTCCCCAACTTTCGACCCTTGGGAAGCCTATCTCGACCAAGTCGAACACGGTCGACTCGTCTTATCCAACGTCGAAGTAACCACAACGAAGCTGTGTAACATGCGCTGCGAACATTGTGCGGTCGGTTATATGCTCGACCAAACGGAAGAACCAGAAGTTCCGCTCGACCTATTGATTCAACGACTGGATGAGATCGAACATTTGCGTGCCTTCTCCATCACAGGCGGTGAACCGATGCTGTCCATGAAATCGGTCCGCAACTATGTCGTTCCATTGTTACGTTATGCGAAAGAACGTGGGGCCCGTACGCAAATCAACTCGAATTTGACGCTACCGTTATCTCGCTATCATCTTATTACCCCTTACTTGGACGTTTTGCACATTTCGCATAACTGGGGCACCGATGACGATTTCCTTGAAGGCGGATTCGCGATGATGGACCGGAAACCGAGTGAAGAGGCCCGATTGAAAATGCTCCAGACGATGAAAGACAACGCACGTGCTCTCACATCTGAAGGAATCATTGTATCCGCGGAGACGATGATCAACAAGCGGACGATTCCTCATTTGAAAGAAATCCATGAAGAAATTGTCTCACTTGGTTGCCAAAGACATGAGGTTCACCCAATGTACCCCGCAGACTTCGCTAGCGCCCTCGAATCAGCATCGCTCGCTGATACGCGACAAGCCATCCATGACTTACTCGATGCCCGTGACGAGAACGTATGGATGTTGTTCGGGACGTTACCATTCTATGCATGTTCTGACCTACCTGAAGACCGTGCTCTGTTGAAGCGACTTCATGAAACAAAAAACGTGACCGTTCGAAACGACCCAGATGGACGTTCTCGTCTCAATACGAATATCTTTGACGGACAGATCATCGTGACCGATTTCGGTGATGAACTCGGTTCACTCGGCACCGTCTATGACACACCATTCCAAGAGGCGTATGATAAGTGGACGAACAGCCAATTGAACGCTACACTCTCTTGTCACTGCCCTGCCGTGAAGTGTCTCGGGCCGAACGCACTCGTTAAACAAGCCTATTATCCGACGGTCGATTTCCAATCTCGTAAAGCTACATCGTTTTAAATATTTTGATTCGGGAAATGTTCTGTATATTAAATGAATCGAGGTGCGTGTAGATGACTGCGATTTATATCCTCATGATTACCGTGATGGCCATCATTATTTTTGGCGGAGTACTGAGCATCTTATTGACAGCCGCATTCGTTTCAGACAAAGTAGAGCATGATGAAATGTTTAGTCAAGGCAGTTGGGATGATGAATTGCTGCATTTGAATCACTCTCCACAACCGATTGACGACACGAAAAGCTGAGACCCTTCTCGGCTTTTTACTTTGACTTCATGAGGTGAACCTATGCTCCGTTTTCGTTTTATGATTTTACTATTGATTGTCTTTATTTCCGGTTTGATTCAAGGTGCGCTCATCCCACTCTTATCCACGTTGATTGAACGGGATGGGGCCCCGGCCTGGGTGAACGGACTGAACGCGACGATGCTTTACGTCGGTGTGATCGTCTCTGCGCCTCTCCTGGAGCGATTCGTCCGTAAATATGGATTCCGACCGACCATCGTCCTCGGTATCGTATTGACGGCTGTCGCGACCTTCGCTTTACCGATTTGGCCGTCCTTACTCGTTTGGGCGATGATGCGCTTCTTCATCGGATTCGGCGACTCGGCTCTACACTACGGGTCACAAGTATGGGTGACCTCAGCAAGTGAAAAGAGCAGTCTCGGTCGAGCGATGGCGTATTATGGAATGTCTTTCAGTCTCGGTTTTGCCATCGGTCCATTGATCGCACCACTCGTCGACCTATGGTTTTGGTTACCGTTCCTCATCATCGTCTTCTTCTGTCTCGCTTCGTTGATGCTCGTCTTTAAAGTCGAGAACGAGTTTCCGGAGGTCGAAAAAGTGAAGACCGACTCGAAAGGACGAATTCGACTGATTCTTGTCGGTGCGGGATACACGCTTCTCCCTGCCTTTACATATGGGTTTCTCGAAGCGAGCTTAAATGCCAACTTTCCCATTTTTACGTCTCGGAATGGGATGAGTTTGACGGAAACGAGCACACTCATCACGACGTTCATCGTCATGTCGATTGTCGTTCAGCTTCCTCTTGGTCGCCTCGCAGACTTGTACGGTAAGAAGCGGATCTTACAAATCGTGCTGACGTTTGGTACCCTCGTATTCACTTTGGCGAATCTTGTTGTCGATTCCTATGTCGGTCTACTCTTCCTATTCGCACTTGCCGGCGCCGGGCTAGGATCGACTTATTCACTCGGTTTGGCGCATATGACAGAGGTGCTTCCCCGTTCGTTACTGCCGACGGGAAACATGCTCTACAGTATTTCATTCAGCATCGGCTCGATCTCAGGTCCGATGATCGGTGCCTTCTGGTTGTCTTTACCGAAAGAGGTCTATTTCTTTATGTATGCCGTCATTCTCGGTATTCTAGCGCTACGACTCTTCACGTCAACCGCTAAACCAATCGACTTATAAACAGAGGCAGATGGTTCCCATGAACCACCTGCCTCTGTTTTATTCCACTACTCGTTCCATTTCATCATCGTTTAACTGCAAAGCTCGGATGAACACTTCGTCTAGCGCGAATGGTTCAGTGTCTAGCGAAGCGAGTACATCGGATTTTAGCGTCACTTCTACGACACGGTCATCGAACTGCCATCTCGTCTGAATATCATCACCTTGTCTTGTGGCGCGGGTCGCCACTAGACCGTGACGTTCTTTTAAACTTTGACTCACGCACTTCATCACGTACTTGACGTACTCATCTTTCGGCTGACGTGAGATGAGAATGTTTCGAACGATTCGATTTCTAGTCATTGTTTCTCCTCCTCCCTTTGAATGATTGCGCACGCAAGTCTTTACAAACGAAGACCGATTTTCGAACTTTAAAATTCAGAATTTTTAATATATTTTGTCACGGGATTTCAATTCCGTCAACTCTGTCTCTATTTCAAATGACATCCGTTTTTTTTGTACGGCGACCTTGAAAATACGTAGATAAATAAATGCCGACAATAACGAATCCGAGTCCGACCACCGCATTCCACGGAATCGTTTCACCGAGTAAAATCCCTGACAACATGACACCAAATAAGGGAACTAAAAAGATATAGAGTGAAATTCGACTGACCGGATTGTATTTCATCAATGTGTTCCACAATGTAAATCCGATCGCTGACAACATCGCCAAGTAAAACAGGAACGCAATCGTCTGTCCGGTGTACGGCATGGAAACACCATTCGGGTCTAATAGATAGCCAATCAGCAGTAACCCAACTGAACCGATCACCATCGCCCAAGCCGTCATCGGGGCAACATCATACGTCTTCGAGTAGTCCTTCGCTATCAAGTTCCCGAACGCTCCGGATACCATCGCCAAGATGAGTAAAATCTCTCCTAACCCAAAACCAACTTCAGATCCGGTCGCCGGCCAGTTCGCGATGACGATTCCAGAAAAACCAAACGTTAAAGCAAACCCCTTCAATCGATTCAATTTGTCGTCTTCATATCGGAAATGAGCGAGGGCCATTTGGAAAAACGATGTAGAACCAGCAATGATTGATCCCTGGACCCCGGTCGAAATGGACAGTCCGATATAGAAGAACAAGTATTGTAGAAACGTCAAAAACAAACCGAGATGCGCATACGCCTTTACCTTTTCACGGGTGAATCGGACAGACCGTTTCAAAACGGTCTGACTGATGATGAGCAATAGAATCCCTGCGAGTAAAAAGCGCTCGCCAGCGAACAATAGTTGTTGCCCATACTCATTCGATTGGATATCAAGTTTCTCATAACTCAACTTGATGAATGGGAACGCACTCCCCCATAACAACGTATTGAAAATCGCCAATAACGCCACCGTCCAAGGGCGTTCAAATATATTTTGCATGACACAAAAACTCCTTAATCTTTTTATTTGTGAGTCACTGATAAGCGTGTTAAGATAAATCTAGATAACAATCATTATAAATAAAGGATTCAGATTAAACTTCTATAAATTCTTTATTTTAAGCCAATTGAAGATGATAATCATCATCAGTCATTATCATTTAATCGAGATTTATTCTCAATTAGAAAGAAGGGATTATCGATGAATGTCCAATCGGTCACGCACGAAAAAAGCCACGTTTTCAAACGGGCTAGCTGGTACGAACATATTGAATTGATCATGGCGCTCATTAGCGGTGTATTGATTGTACTCGCTTATATCGCCGAAACACAAGGCGGAGCGCCTTGGATTCATGTCACACTTTACTTATCCGCCTTCTTCATCGGAGGATACGCAAAAGCGAAAGAAGGGATTTCGGATACGATTGAGACGAAATCGCTGAATGTAGAGCTTCTCATGATTGTCGCCGCCATCGGTGCCGCTTCGATTGGGTACTGGATGGAAGGGGCAATCCTCATCTTCATCTTTGCTTTATCCGGGGCACTCGAGACGTATACGATGAACAAAAATGAACGTGCCCTCGAATCGTTAATGGAATTACAGCCGGAACAGGCGACTCGTCTAACAGACACTGATGAACTCGAAGTTGTTCATATCGACGACCTTCGTGTCGGAGATCGGATTTATGTACGTCCTGGTGAACGCATTCCGGTCGATGGAAAAATTGTAAAAGGCAACGCATCCGTAGAAGAAGCCGCCATCACAGGCGAATCCGTCCCTGTCGATCGTCAAGTCGGTGATGACGTGTTCGGATCGAGTGTCAACTTGAACGGGGTATTGACGATCGAAGTGACAAAACTTGCGACGGAAACACTGTTCCAAAAGATCATTCAAATGGTCCAACAAGCACAAGAAGAGAAATCACCGTCTGCACAGTTCATCGATCGATATGAAGGACGTTATGTTCAAATCGTGCTCTTCTCTGTTGCGGCCATCATCATTCTCGGACCGTTCGTCACGTCGTGGTCTCTTGAAACGAGCATCTATCGCGGCATGATCCTTCTCGTTGGCGCCTCCCCTTGCGCACTCGTCGCCGCCATCACACCGGCCGCGCTGGCTGCCATCGCCTCTTCTGCAAAACACGGGATTCTCTTTAAAGGCGGTGCTCATATCGAGAACATGGGACGTCTAAAAGCAATCGCCTTTGACAAGACCGGGACACTCACAATTGGGAAACCGATTGTGCAAGAAGCGCTCATCTCACCTTCATTAGAAGAAGAGGACGTCAACCGAATTGTCAGTTTGATTGAAGAGCATTCGATGCATCCACTTGCTGAAGCGCTCGTTTCCTACACCGGAAAACATAGCGGGGAAATGACACACTTCAAAGACATCACAGGCTCCGGAATTGAAGCAACGATTGACGGGACGACGTATCGGGTAGGAAAACAGAAGTTCGCTGACCGAAGCGGTGATTTCTTTAAGAATGATGTCGAACGATTGAAAGAGGCCGGTCATACACTCGTCTTCATCAGTGACGAGACACGTACAATCGGTGCTTACGCCTTACGTGACACGCTACGACCCGAGGCAAAGGTAGCAATCAAGCGACTGAACGACTTAGGGATTGCGACCATCATGATTACCGGAGACAACGAGGCAACCGCTCGCGCTATTGCGAACGAAGCTGGGTTGACACGCTATATCGCCGAATGCTTGCCTGAAGAGAAGGTTTCGCAAATCAAGGTGTTACGAGAGGAATATGGAACAATCGGGATGATTGGCGACGGAATCAATGATGCCCCCGCCCTTGCGACCGCCGACGTGGGGATTGCCATGGGCGAAGGTACGGATGCCGCACTAGAAACGGCAGATGTCGTCTTAATGAAAAACGACCTCGTCCGATTGAGTGACGCCATTCGTCAATCGCGCAAATTAAATCGAATCGTCTTACAGAACGTCGTTTTTGCACTCGGTGTGATTCTTGTCTTGATTACAACGAACATCTTTGAGTTACTCATCATGCCGTTCGCGGTTGTAGGACATGAAGGCTCAACCATTTTGGTTATTTTGAACGGCCTCCGACTCCTCACGTCATCGTGGGAGTGATCCATTCGACAAAATGGAATCGATGATTGAAACAATATGTCGATTTCGTTATAATTGAAACAATGTGTCTACAGACTGAAACAGATCGAAAGATTGACTAAAGGTGGTACAAGATATGAATACGATTGCAGTCATCGGCAAGGTGTTTGTCGATATTAAAGGGACTTCCTTCGCACCGCTCCACAAAGATGCGAAGAATGTCGGCGACATCACTTTTTCCAATGGCGGAACAGGTCGAAACGTTGCTCAAAACTTAGGTGTGCTCGGCAACGATGTCCGCTTCGTCTCGACCGTCACGAACGACCAAATCGGTGTCGGTGTCCTCGAAGAGTTACGTTGCTTGAATGTAAACGTCGATGGGGTCGACATGCTTGACGATAATGGTATGGGAATGTGGCTCGCTGTAATGGACAACAACGGTGATCTTCAAACATCTATTTCGAAACAACCAGACGAAGCCCGTATGGAAGAAGCGATTTTACGTCAAATCGATACGGTCTTCGAAGAGAGCGACGCGGTCGCCATCGATTTAGACTTATCGGTCAACGTCTTGAACGAGACGATTGAACTATGCCGTGAAATGGATTTACCGCTTTATGGTGTCTGTGGCCATCTATCCGTCATCGAACGAAACCGTCATTTGCTTCAAGGATTCACAGGATTCATCTGCAGTCGCGAGGAAGCGGAAATTTTGTCCGACATGTCAATCGTTACAGTGGACGATGCCCTTCGCGTCGCGGAAGTACTCGCCATGAAAGGTGCTCCCCTCACAATCGTCACGATGAGTGAGCTTGGCGCTGTATATGTCGACCTTCGTACGAACGAACAAGGTCACGTCCCGACGACAAAAGTGAAAGTCGCCGACTCCACAGGGGCGGGTGATTCATTCTTCTCCGCTGTCATCTCGGAGCTCATGAAACAACACTCGATTGAAGAGGCGCTTCGATTGGGCATGCGCGTCGCAGGAAAAGTCATCGCCTCTCATGAGAACGGATTGACGCAAGAGATGTACGCATCATTAGAACAACCTACGCAAGAATGAAAAGAACGCATCGGCGAATCGTCGATGCGTTTTGTGCAAAATCACAGGAACGAAAGGAACGATCTCATTGGTTCGAACGAAATTAAGAAGCGCGATCATTTTAATGAATGATCGAGATGAAGTGGCTTTGATCCGTCGCGAAAAAGAAAACGTCCTCTATTACGTTTTCCCAGGTGGCGGAGTCGAATATGGGCACACAACAGAAGAGACGGCCGTACGTGAAGCATTTGAAGAACTCGGTGTTCACGTGGAACTAGAAGGTGTCGCTGCCTACGTCGCATTCAATAACGAGTTAAATCCTTATTATTGGGCGAAGATGACAGGTGGCGAATTCGGGACCGGAACAGGTGAAGAGTTTCAAGAGGAACAGACTAACGGATCGTATACACCGATGTGGATCAAACGGTCTGCACTCCCTCATCTCCCCGTTCGTCCACCTTCACTTGCTGAAAAACTCGCCTTACATGAGGAACGTTTTTACGATTTGACCTTATCCGAGGAGTAATCAGGTGTACACCCTGCCGAAATCGGGAAACGTTTTTTAACGATCGAGTTAGGAGGGTTTTATAATGGCAATGACAGAAGTGAAGGAAAAAAAGAATTGGCTTTCATTTGGGAAAGAGTTATTTCGAAGATTTCAAGAGCATGATGTACAAGACTACGGGGCTACCCTCGCATTCTTTTGGTTTTTATCCATTTTTCCTGGAATCATCTTTATTTTGGCGCTCTTGTCCTTTTTTGATGTCTCACAAGATTCGTTTCAAAATCAATTGAACGATTTGGCACCCGGGTCCGCCGCTTCCGGGTTTCTAACGGGAATTTTCGAGGCGATTGGCGAACCACAAGGCGGTCTCTTATCGCTCGGTGCGATTTTGGCCATTTGGTCCGCCTCAAAAGGGGTAGACCGTCTGATCACGACGTCACTTCATGCTTATGGTGAAGACAATGAACGTAACTTTTTCGTCAAAAAAGGGTTGGCACTCGGATTGACGATTCTGCTTGGAATCGGGATGCTACTGCTGATTCTCTCGAACGTGTTCGGGTCTCAAATCATTTCATTCGTCACTGAGTATTTACCCGTCAACATTACCGGAGCCGAAGAAATGATGATCAACGTGTTCCGATATGTCCTTACGACGGTTGTCCTCATTTTGACGCTTTCGATTTTTTATAAAGTATCTCCACAACAGCACGTCTTTTGGAAAAGTACCATCCCTGGTGCCATCTTCGGTGTCATCGGTTGGCAAATCGTCTCATTCGGTTTCAACCTATACGTTTCAAACTTCGGAAGTTATGACTCGACTTACGGGTCACTCGGAGGAATCATCGTCACGTTGCTCTGGTTACAATTAACCGGGATGATCATTTTAATCGGATCTGAGATCAACGCGACATGGATGCGTTTCTTCAAGACACCGAGCGAACAGGAATACGAACGCGACTTCAAAAAGAACAAAAAGAAAGCGAAACAAAAGCAAGAAGAAGATAACTATGATGACATCCCGACGAATACGTACGGATAACCCAAAAGGAGCACGTTCAAACTGAACGCGCTCCTTTCTTATGCTTCGATCGGATCAAGACGTCCCGTCGCCGGGTCGATCACGAACCCGTGTACATTCGTTCCTGGTGGCAACAGTGGATGATTGTTAATGAGGTTGACAGAATGAACAACGTTCTCTTCAACTGAATCAAATCCATGGAGCCACTGCTCCAAATCCATTCCTGAAGACTTTAGCGTCTTCAACGTTTGCGGGTCGATTCCACGACGCTCCATCTCTTCGATGACGACAGTCGGTTCAATCGCTGCCATTCCACAATCGTAATGTCCGACGACGACGACTTCTTCTGCTCCTAGCGCATAAAGAGCGACCAAAATGGAGCGCATGGCCGAACCGAACGGGTGTGACAAGACTGCACCCGCATTTTTAATGATTTTAGCGTCTCCGTTCTTAAGTCCTAGCGCTTGAGGTAAAAGTTCCGTCAAACGTGTATCCATACACGTCAAAATGACGATTTTCTTATCTGGGAATTTATCAGATACGAACGGTTCGTACTGTTTTTCCTCTACGAAACGTTTATTGAATTCAAGCATTTCTTTTACGACTGACACGTTAACGCCTCCTCTTTTTTTACAACACAAATCTTGAAACGATGAGTCCGATGACCATCCATGCTCCGAACAGCGTGTTCACTTTCGCTGTCATCGCCATCGCAGGCATCAATGCGGCCGGCTCTGCCTTTTGCCAAAACCGTTGAATCGCCCGGACCATGACCGGCACCGTAAAGAGCGACAGCAAGACCCACGGAGTGACGCCATATATTACGACCGCTAAGATGATGCCGATTAATGCCGCGATAAAGAATGCGGCCAATACATACACCGCACGTCGATGACCGACTAGACATGCGATCGTTTTTCGACCATTCTCTTTATCGTTATCTAAATCGCGGATGTTATTCGCAAGCAAGATTGCTCCGATCAACAAGGCCATCGGGAACGACACGAGTAGCAACTCCGTCGTCACCGTATTGATTTGGATAAAGCCGGCAATCCCGATGATGACATATCCCATGAATAGCCCCGCGACAATTTCACCAAACGGCGTATAGGCAATCGGTAGCGGCCCTCCAGTATATAAGTAGCCGACAAGCATAGACAAGGCGCCGATCCAAAGCAAATGCCAGCTTGTGGATGCCGCAATGTAGAGCCCGAGTAGTGCCGCAATCGTATACATGCCGAGCGCCACCGCTAATACTTGCTGCGGTGTAAATCCGTCACGGACGATGGAGCCCCCAATCCCGATAGACCCCTCATGATCAAGACCACGCTTGTAGTCATAATACTCGTTAAATAAGTTCGTCGCGATTTGAATAAGGACAGATGCCACTAACATGGCAAGGAAAAGTCCCCACTTGAGTTCGGTTTGATCGAGGACGATGAACGTCCCGAGCAAGACCGGAATAAAGCTTGCGGTCAGGGTATGCGGGCGAATCATTCGCCAATATGCCCCTTTCGATTTCTGTTTCATTTCGTTCCCTCCCTTCGTTAGTTTACGTCTCGATGAAAAAATCTGTCAACGCCAGCCCATTATCCTAGATTCTTGATCATTTCCCGAGCATTTCATAGGCAGGTGTATTGCGAACTCATGATACACTAAAGATTGAGAATTCTATCGGATTGAGGAGGCTTTTCTTTTATGCCAGATACTCAAACACATATAAAACAGCGAATTGAGCAGGCCCATAAACGGGCGCGAGCTTGGCAACGGCCTGTCCTCGCATCATACACATGGGAAATCTCGGCGTTCGATGCTTTTCAAATCATCCAGAACACCGATACGTCCCATTATTATTTCATGACACCAGACCGGACGCTCGAAATGCTAGGTTGCGGGGATGCACTCGTCTTGAGCGCTTCTGGACCCGAACGATTTCAGCGACTTCAATACGATTGGAGTCTTCACCGACGAGATGTCGATGCGACAATCCACGCGTTCGCCGGTTTTTCATTCGACACGTTTATGCGACCACAAAAAAGTATGTGGGATGCCTTTGGGGAAGCATCACTCGTCGTCCCAAAATTTTTATACCGTCGCTATAAAGACCGACACACGTTGACAGTGGCCACTCTCGTCTCTTCGAAGCAGTCGGTCGAACAGTATTTGATTCAATTGGCAGATCAGTTGGCCCAGTTCAGTTCACTTCGTCCGACGGAAGAAGCGACGCCGTCTTATACAAAAGTGAAAGATGGGGTCGATCACTTCAAGTCCAGTTTCCAACAGGCTAAACAGTTGATTGAAGAAGAACGAGTTGAAAAAATCGTGATTGCCCGCGAAGAAATTTATCAGCGTTCCGATGATGCGTTCCCCTTCTCAAAAAGTTTGAAGCATTTAGCAGATCATCAAGAATCTAGTTACATCTATTTGTATCAACCAAAGCGTGACACTGGTTTCTTTGGGGCGACTCCTGAACGATTGATTCAAAAAGAAGGCATGCAACTGAACACGGCTGCCATCGCCGGGACAATCAAGCGTCCGAAAACCGAGATCGAGGCAGAAATTGCGAAAGAGAAACTCCTAAACGATTCAAAAAATCGTGAGGAGCATCAAATTGTCGTGAAAGACATCAAGCAGGCGTTGACACCCTATACTGCACCGATTCAAACACGAGATACTCCGCAAATTTTGGCAAATCGCTCGGTGTTCCATCTACACACCCCAATTCAAGCGACACTCGAAACAAATGCTTCCTTGCTGTCACTTGCGGAATCGCTACATCCAACGCCAGCACTCGGCGGCTCACCGAAGCGGACATCGGTCCGGTTGCTTCGTGAAATTGAGCGATTCGATCGTGGATGGTACGGTTCTCCGTTTGGTTGGGTAGACAATGAAGGCGACGGCGAATTTGTCGTGGCGATTCGCTCCGCACTCGTTCAACACCAATTCGTCGCATTGTATGCTGGATGTGGGATTGTAAAAGACTCTGCACTTGAGCAAGAGCTCGAAGAAACAGAAATGAAGATGAGTCCAATCAAACAAGCTTTGCAGTTTGATTTACACGATCAAGGAGGCACCCTAGATGAATAAGGTTTTGACCGAATGGGTCGCATCCATGGTAAATCGGCTTGTTACGTCCGGTGTAAAAGACGTGGTCATCAGCCCAGGGTCCCGCTCGACTCCGCTCGCTGTAGCGGCATATCTTCATCCTCAGATTCGTCATCACATCATCGTCGATGAACGATCTGCCGGATTTTTTGCTCTTGGACTGACCCGTGCGTCAGAAACAATTCGCCCGGTCGCATTGATTTGCACAAGTGGAACGGCGGCAACAAACTACTATTCGGCTGTGACAGAAGCGTTCATATCGCAGTTGCCACTCGTCGTACTGACAACCGACCGTCCTCATGAACTGCGCAATGTCGGGGCTCCACAAGCAATCAATCAAGTCCGTCTCTACGGTGAACAAGTGAAGACGAGCATTGATTTGCCTGTTCCAGAGGAGACAACGTTATCGTTTATGAAACAAACGATTACCCGCTTCACGAATCTGTCAATGCAAGCACCGATGGGACCCGTTCATTTGAATGTGCCGTTCCGAGAACCTCTGCTTCCGGATATCGAGTCATTGAAACAGATATTGAAGGCTGACCCTGTCTCGCCAGAACGACAGCGTATCCGGCCGACACAGGCGGACAAAGACATTTTCTCAGAACGGACGAGTCACAAACAACTCGCCTTCGTCGTCGGACCTTACACCCCGACATCTTGGCAGAAATCCATTGTTGAATTCGCTTCCGAACGACAGATCCCGATTTTTGCCGATCCTCTTAGTGGCATGCGACGTTTCGACGGTGTCTTGACCAACTATGACACGTGGCTCGCGAGTGAGCATCGGACTGATTGGCTGCCTGAGGTGTTCGTCCGTTTCGGGGCTGCACCTGTTTCGAAACGCTTCAATCAATGGATGGCCATGGCGAATCAACTCGTCATCGATGAACCGGGATCTTATCGCGACCCAAGTAGCCGAGCCACCATCTGTTACGGCGACGCACTCGATTTTCTACCGCTCATCGCATCCGCAAACGAACCTCGGTACCTTGAACGTTTACGCTTTTTTGAAGAGGTTGCCGAGTCTGCAAAATCGTCACTTCAAGGTGAAGCGGAATTGACGAAACGATTGCTCGATACATCGATTGAGCGTCTATTCGTCAGTAATAGTATGCCGATTCGAGATATAGATACATCACTGTCTGCCGGCACGAATATACACGTTCTCGCCAATCGAGGCGCAAACGGAATTGATGGTGTGTTATCCACTGCACTCGGAAGCAGTTATGATACGGCTCACGGCGCTCTATTGATCGGTGATTTAGCGTTCTATCATGATAGCAACGCCTTGCAACTGTTAAAGCATCATCCCGGAAAATTTTCCGTCGTGATTGCTAACAATAACGGTGGAGGGATATTTTCCTTCCTCCCGCAGGCTTCTGTCGACACACAGTTGTTCGAAGATTTATTCGGCACACCGCTTGATTTAAATATCCGTGGATTTGCTGACACATATGGCTTATCGTATCGTCTAATTGAACGACCGGATGAAATTCAAGAAGCGATTGAAGATGGCGTTCATTTAATCGAGTTCCCATCGAATCGTGAGGAGAATGTGACGATCCATCGAGGTTGGACACAATCTGTCTGCGCTCGCCTCATCACGGAGAACGAATCATGAACATCGATTTACGTGGCGTACGTTATGAAGTGATTCATCGCGGTGAGGGAAAACCGGTATTATTTTTACACGGATTCACTGGAAACGCCCATTGGGTCGATTCGCTCCCTACATTACCGATTCGTCTTGTGTCACCGTCGCTCCTCCAACATGGCGCAACGGAGCACCCTTCAGTCAATCGTTCGACAATGAGTCAGCAAGTTAAGGATTTGTCCCGCTTACTGGATACGGACGACCGACCTTGGACAGTCGTCGGCTATTCACTCGGTGGGAGAATCGCATTGACACTCGCCGCATGCGACGAGCGTGTCGAACATGTCATCGGGATCAGCACGACCCCCGGTCTGCTCACTTCTAAGGAACGAGCCGCACGCCGCCGCCAAGATGCAGAATTGGCTCACTTGATTGAAACCAAGGGTATCGCTGCATTCGTGAATCGCTGGGAGAACCTTCCGCTTTGGCGACAGACGGAAGACATGAAACGTTCACTCCGAACAGGTCGGCTCGCCCAACAACCGAATGCCCTCGCAAACAGTTTGCGGTCAATCGGTACGGGACATATGCCATCGTTATGGGGCACATTGCAGTGTCTCCCCCGTACCGACTTGATTGTCGGGTCAGACGATCTCAAGTTCAAAGCCATCGCAAGATACATGCAGGAAGAGCGACCAGATATTAAAATCTATGAAATTTCAAACGCAGGGCATGCTCCTCATATTGAGAATGCATCAGAGTTTGGTACAATAATAAAGAAATTGATTTTAGGGGGTATTTAAAATGGAATCAGTAGCGAACTGGACATCGGTCCGGACGTATGAAGACATTAAATATGAAACGTGGAACGGGATTGCCAAAATCACCATCAACCGTCCCGAAGTGCGCAATGCATTCCGTCCGTTGACGGTCAATGAATTGATTGATGCATTCGCTCGCGCGCGCGACGATAAAGAAGTCGGCGTCATCATCTTGACAGGTGAAGGCGAAAAGGCATTCTGTTCAGGTGGAGACCAAAAAGTTCGCGGACATGGTGGCTATGTCGGGGAAGATGAAATCCCACGCTTGAACGTCCTCGACCTTCAGCGCTTGATTCGCGTCATTCCAAAACCGGTCATCGCCATGGTCGCAGGTTTCGCAATCGGCGGAGGACACGTCCTTCACGTCGTCTGTGACTTGACGATTGCAGCGGACAACGCTCGCTTCGGACAAACAGGTCCTAAAGTCGGTTCGTTCGATGCAGGATACGGTTCTGGATACTTGGCACGCATCATCGGCCATAAAAAAGCTCGTGAAATCTGGTACCTTTGCCGTCAATACGATGCACAAGAAGCACTCGACATGGGACTCGTCAACACGGTCGTCCCACTCGATCAACTCGAAGCAGAAACGATCAAGTGGTGCCAAGAAATCTTACAACACTCACCTACAGCGCTTCGCTTCTTGAAAGCAGCAATGAACGCAGATACAGATGGTCTTGCCGGACTTCAGCAACTCGCTGGAGACGCAACGCTTCTCTACTACACGACAGATGAAGCAAAAGAAGGACGCGATGCGTTCAAAGAAAAACGTGACCCTGACTTCGGTCAATTCCCACGTTTCCCTTAATTGTTGAGAGAGTAGCGATTTCGCTACTCTTTTTTTGGAGGTGACAGCTATGTATGAATGGATTCGGAAACACCCAGCGTCACATCTCGCCCTTGTGACAGCTGACGATCGATTGACATGGGCAATGCTACGCACGGAAAGCCTTCAACTTGCCCAGTTCATCCATGAACAGACACCCACCGCCAAACGAATTGGCATATTCGCTAAAAACAGCAAAGACTATGTCATTGCCGTTCATGCAGTACATCTGCTCGGAAAAGTGCTTGTGCCGTTGAACACACGGCTGACCGAAGAGGAAGTGCGTACTCAGCTACAAACAGCAAAAGTGGACCTCCTTCTCGTTGACGTAGAAATCGATTTGTCTATCACCCAACTCCTGATCACACGCCGGACCACTTCATGTTTCACCGTGACCCATGAGTGGAAAGAAGATGAAACCATGTCGCTCATGTTTACGTCCGGAACGACGGGTCGAGCCAAAGCAGTGCAACAGACGTACGGGAATCACCTCGCTAGCGCCCGAGCCGCTGAAGCGCATTTGGACTATCGTCCATCAGACCGGATGCTCGCGGTGACCCCGCTCTTTCATATGAGCGGACTCTCCCAAGTGTATCGGAGTGCCATCATCGGTTCGACTCTCTATGTCGAGCCGCGATTTGATGTCGATCGAACCCTTCACGTCATCGAAACAGAAGGCATCACCCAACTGTCACTCGTCTCAATTATGCTGCAACGATTGCTCTATGCCGGTCTGAAGAAGCATCATCTTCGCACGTTACTCGTCGGAGGCGGGCCCGTCCCGCGCTCATTACTAGAAGAAGCAGAACGACGGCAGTTACCCATTGCTCAGACATACGGGATGACCGAGACGTGCTCTCAAGTCGCGACGTTACTTCCGAGCGAAGCGCTCTCACATATCGGTTCGAGTGGGCAGGCAATCGCCCCCACAAGAATTCGAATTAATTCAGACGGAGAGATTGAAGTAAAGGGACCAACTGTGACGAAAGGATACTTCGAACAACCTGAATCAGACGCTTGGACACCCGATGGTTATTGGCGAACGGGTGACCTCGGCACGATGAGGGATGGCTATTTATATGTACACGATCGCCGAACCGACCTTATTCTGTCTGGTGGTGAAAATGTTTATCCTGCTGAAATCGAAGCCGCCATGTTACGCTGTACCGGCGTCCAAGACGTCGGCGTCACGAAACAATCACATCCGACTTGGGGAGAAGTCCCAATCGCCTTCGTCGTCGGCTCCTATGACCCAGCCGAGATGCAGGAAGTTCTCGATTCACAGTTGGCTAAATATAAGCACCCGATCGCCATCCACTACGCACCGAATTTACCACGAAACGCGAACGGAAAATTAATGCGCCATCGCTTAAAGGAGCTACTGTCATGATCAAACGTGCTGAGCTTTCCATCGTCCCGTTGACGTTTAAACACCCGATTGTGACGGCACACGCCGTCTTATCTGTCCGAAGAACGCTTATCCTCCGTCTAGAGACCGTAGACGGTGTCATCGGATACGGAGAAGGTGCCGCTTTCGAAACACCTTGGTATACGGAAGAAACGACCCAATCCATGATCGATACGTCTAAACTAATTCTCAATTTACTGAAAGGGATGACGGTCACAACGGACGTGTTTCCGAACTTGGTCTCGTCCATCATCGGTCAGCACATGGCAAAGGCGATGTGGGAAAGTGCACTCTGGGAGATTGAAGCAACGCGCGCGAACAAATCACTCAAGTCATTCATGAGCGCCGGAGATTCCGTTTCCTGCGGACGAACAATCGGGATTGGGTTACTGAATCAAACGATGAAATCCATCGAGACGGCATTAGCTGACGGATTCGAACGCATCAAATTAAAGGCATCTCCTAATGAACTGGTTCCTGCCCTACGTGAGATTCGCGCGGTCTTCCCTGACGCGCCTCTCATGATTGATTTAAACGGAAGTGCGTCCGATCAACCAATGGAATGGTTCGAACAACTCGATGCCCATCGGTTATTGATGATCGAACAACCGTACCCAAGCCGACAATTCACAAAATCAGCGGCTCTCCAAGCAAAACTCACGACCCCCATTTGTCTCGACGAATCCATCACGTCTTATGACGACGTGGATGCGATGGCACAGCTTGGTGCCGGAAAAATCGTCAACATTAAACCCGCACGTGTCGGTGGGCTTAGCGAGGCGCTCCACATTCGAAAACACGGAACGCCATACTGGGTCGGTGGCATGTATGAATCCGGTATCGGAAGATATCATACACTCTTGTTTGCTTCGTTAAGCGGCGCGAGCTTCCCCGCGGACATGTCAGGCACGAGCGCTTATTTCGAGCAAGATTTACTCGATACCCCGCTTGAAGTGGAGAATGGAAAGTTGACTCTTCCGGATTCCGTACAACCAGATTGGAATGTGATTGAACGGTTACGCGAAGAAGTGATTACATTGCAAACATGAAAAAGGTGTGGTTCACGAGAACCACACCTTTTTACGTTAACGGAACGATCCCGTTAACACTTCATATCCATCTTCTGTGACAACAACTGTATGCTCGAACTGCGAAACAAAACTCTTGTTCGGAGTGAAGAGCGTCCAACCATCCTCTTCCGATTGATAGACGATTTCATCCTTTGTCGAGATGAACGTCTCAACAGCAATCACTTGCCCGGCTTTTAATAACTGATTTTCTTCGCGACTATAATAGTTCGAGATCGTCTCTGGCTCCCCGTGCAATGTCCGACCGAGTCCGTGTCCGGCCAAGTTCCGGATGACCGTGAATCCATTCTTTCTCGCGTCAGCGTAAATTGCTTTCCCGATCTGATTGACTTTCACACCCGCCTTGACCTTGCTGAGACCAGCTTCTAATGAAGTCAAGGATACTTCGACCAAACGTTCGTGCTGAGGTGACTTCGCCGCCCCCACAATCACAGTGCGTCCCGTATCGGCATAATACCCATCCTTCACAGCGGAGACGTCGACATTGACGATATCGCCTTCTTGAATGACTTCATCTCCCGGAATACCATGGGCAGCAACGTCATTGAGCGAGATACATGTGTAACCTGGAAATTCGTACATCGTAATCGGTGCAGAAGCTGCACCTTCTTCTTCTAAAATACGTTGCCCGATCGCATCTAATTCTTTTGTTGTCATACCGGGCTTAACGGCTTTCGCCATCTCATCTCGCGCAAGTGCGACGATTCGCCCGATTTCGCGCAGTGCATCGTAATCATAATCTAACATCATCATTCTCCCTTTCAATCTAATAATCGATTCTGATATAAGTATTCTTCAGATATATCTGCGAATAAGAACATGCCGTCCGGTAACGGATAGCTAAAGGTTCGCGTCACTTCATTCGAACTGAAATCACGATAGTCTCCCGATAAATAGCCTCGCCCTCGAACATCCATCGCCGCCATCGTCTGAATGAAATACGGTCGGAAACTCCAGTTATAGCCCCGATACGTATTATCGACACGCCATTCTCCATTCACGCAGTAGACGTTCGCACTCGTCTGGAAACCTGTCTTATCCGTTATATAATAACGAACAAACACCTCTTCGAGTTTTGGGGCGATGAATTGAATCCACTCGTCTTTCTTGTCTCTCGACCACTTTCCAGATTGAACGAGTTCTCCAATCCGGTGATGTAATTCAAATTCAAGCTCGTACAAGCGATTCAGTCGTTTCTGGTCATGTAAAAAGAAGGAAGGCACTTCTTGTGCCAACACACCCATTCCTTTGATTTCTCGTTGAGGGATCTCATCTTCCGACCCAAGTAGACCACCCATGTAATAGCGACCACCGTGCTGCCACGCGTAACGAAGCTGTCCAACATGGTCGATGGATTTGTAAAGAAGCGGGGCACCGAGCTTCGAAGCGATGTACTCCATCGTCTGAAGCATGTTCGGATAGGTGACCGACAACGTCTTTTTCTCAATCATCGTGCCAAGGTCGACGAGCAATAGTTCTGGCGCAAGCGTCATGATGTCTTCGATACTCGTGGATTCGGCAAAGTCTAATGCAATTTTCAATCCATAGGACCGATAGTATTGAATGACGCGTGACAGTCGCGGGACGTCGACCAAGTCTGTCCCTTGTAAGGTCACATAAATACGGTGTAACGGAAAATTGAGTTCACGTAGTGGGGCTAAAAAGGCCTCTCCCCCTTCTTCGAGAATCCATTCCGACCGGCACCTGAACGTGACGAATGGTTTGGCGTCACGAAGTTGTGCTGCCGCGAGTTGCTCCATTCGTTGGGCGATGTCTAATTGATACTCGAGGGGAACGTCATCATCATAAAAAAACGGTGTCAATGATTCGCCTCGGAATCGTCCATGTACCATATATCCTTCCACTTGAAACGTCGCCGCCCCAAGGATTGGTTCATACGTCACCATCACTTCTTCAGGATGGACCATCACTTCTACCGCATCCACAATTCATCACCTCTTCGTTAAATGCGAAAACGAGCTACAATCAGCTCGTTCGCGTGTGTACATACATATAGGCACCGAAACAAGCAATAAAATAGGCGATACTCACCACGCCATATGCAATGCCCATCTTTCCGCCTACTCCAATGGCTAACACTAAAAAAATCATCGCTCCAAATAACAATGTCGCCACGGGGATATAACGAAAATTAGGACGGTCTGTCTTTGACACGATTGGTTTGAGTGCGATTACACAACCAAGCAACACAAGGAGACCGAAACTTAATTCCACCATCCGTTGACACCTCATCCTTCTATCTCTACTCAACTAGTGTAGCACGACACAATAAAAAATGCCGCAAATCCACTTAAGGAAATGCGGCATTTCACGATGATTAGTCACGCGGACGGCGTGGACCACGGTCATCCGAGCGACGACGATCGTCACCACGGAATGATCCTTTACGGTCTCCGCTACGTCCATCACGACGTTCGCCACCGCGTCCACCACGACGGTCGCCACCACGGCCACCGCCACGACGGTCGTTACGGCCACGGTATCCACCGCGATCGCCACCACGGCCACCTTGGCGTTTCACACGAACTGGTTCAGCGTACGAGATTTCAACAGGTGTTGAATCTGGCTCTTTCGTCAATCCACGGAGGGCAGCAGCGAGAATTTCAACTGCTTCGTACTCTTCAAGAAGTTCTGTCGCAAGTTGCGTGTAAGCTTTGAAGTCGCCCGCTTGAACGCGTTCGATCAATTCTTCAGCTGCTTGCTTTTGGTTTCCTTCAAGTACTTCCGCGATTGTCGGTACGTGACGACGGTTCATGCGTTTGTTCGTTACACGTTCAATTGCCTTCACTTGTCCAAATTCACGTGGCGTGATGAACGTGAGGGCTGTACCAGTTTTACCAGCACGACCTGTACGACCGATGCGGTGTACGTAGCTTTCTGGGTCTTGTGGTACATCGAAGTTGTAAACGTGTGTGACACCTGAAATATCAAGTCCACGTGCCGCAACGTCAGTCGCTACCAAGATATCGATTGTTCCGTTTTTGAAACGACGAATAACTTGGTCACGTTTTGATTGCGTCAAGTCTCCGTGAAGACCGTCTGCAGTGTATCCGCGTTTGATGAGGGCTTCTGTCACTTCATCTACACGTTTCTTCGTACGAGCGAAGATGATGCTGAGTTCTGGTGAGTCGATGTCGATCAATCGGCAAAGCGTATCGAATTTTTGACCTTCGCGCAATTCGATGAACTGTTGGTTGATGTTCTCAACCGTCATTTCTTTCGCTTTCACTTTGATGATTGTCGGCGACTTCATGAAGCGCTCAGCAATCTTTTTGATTTGTGGTGGCATCGTTGCCGAGAAGAGAAGCGTTTGGCGCTCTTCAGGAAGACCTGCCAAAATCGTTTCGATATCTTCAACGAAGCCCATGTTGAGCATTTCATCCGCTTCATCCAAGATGACTGTTTGAATGTCATCGAGTTTGATTGTCTTACGCTTCATGTGGTCCATGAGACGTCCTGGTGTCGCTACGACGATTTGCGGGTTCTTTTTCAAACCACGGATCTGACGGTCGATTTGTTGACCACCGTATACTGGAAGTGCGTATACGCGCTTCGTTTCACCGATTTTGTTTAATTCTTCTGCAACTTGAATCGCAAGTTCACGTGTCGGTGCAAGAACGAGTGCTTGGACTTGACGCGCCTTTGAATCGATTCGCTCAATTGTCGGAATACCGAAAGCTGCTGTTTTCCCTGTACCTGTTTGTGCTTGTCCTAATACGTCCACTCCCGTGAGTGCGACAGGAATTGTCTCAGCTTGGATCGGTGTAGCTTCCTCGAAGCCCATTTTGTGTACACCTTTTACTAATGCTTCACTTAATTGTAAGTCTTGAAATTTTGTCAAATTATATTCTCCTTTGTTCATACAAAAAACGTCTGAGTTCAGTTTGACAGATCTACAGACGTTTTCTCAATGTTTCCTCATAGTCAACTTTATTAACTATAACGTATTTCTTCCTAAAATGAAAGAAATACATTTTCAAACTTTTTCATGTCACCCGAACATGAGTTATCTTATTTTAATTTGTAGCCGTTGTCGAGCTTTTCAACTTGCTTCTCTTTCAACAGTTTTCCAAGCGCTCGTTTAAATGCCGCTTTACTCATCCCGAATTCACGGTCGACGATGTCAGGTGATGTCTTATCTCCGTATGGCATTTGTCCTCCACGTTCTTCAATATACGAGAGGATGCTCGCCGCATCACCATCAATCGCCTCGTACGCACGTGGCTTCATCGAAACGAGGACCGTACCATCTTGTTTGACTTGTGTCACACGAACGGTCAACTGTTCTCCGAGACGTGGCCAACGCGTCATCTCTGCCTCATGCAAGAAACCGAGTGATTCGCCTTCGACCCATACGTTGACGCCCACTTCACGTTTATTGACGACGATGGCCTGGACATCTTGGTTGTTCCATTCTTCTTTCGAAGGACGTGCCAACAAGTTCAAAAATGCATATGGGGCAGGGTCTCCGAGTAAACGACCTTTTTGGTCATACTTCAATCGAATACACAATTGATCGCCTGTTTGTGGCCAATACGACCGGTTCTCCGGTAAATCATCCATGGAAACGAGAACGTCCTTTTGAATTCCGATATTCACAAAGACCCCAGTGTTGTACCGGACGCCCGTTACCTCAAACCATTCATACTCATCAAATGAAACGGTCGGAATCGTCATCGTTGATGCGAGACGTCCTTCTGAATCATGATATAAGAAGACGCGAACTGTTTGACCGATCGTCACTTCTTCTGTCTGTTCTTTACGGTGAAGGAGCACCTCTTCGCGGCCGTTACTAATGAATACTCCAAAATCAGCAGAACGTTCCGCGACTAAATCTACTACTTCTCCTGCGCGCAATGCCATTACACCCACATCCTTTTCTAAGCTATTACTGTCAGTATACCTATCTACACACGTTCCTAATCATATCATGTTCTCTTTCAACATTTTGAATAAATGTGTCGAAAATGTGAACGTGTTTTGAGACAGTTGAAATGGCGATTGTTTAATGAACTCACATGATTTATTAAAATTTTGTGACAATTTTGTGAACGCCTTTTTTTCTGCTAGTATCCTTTTTTTGAAAACGTTATTATATAGGAAGTGTCCAGTATAGATAAGGTTTCATTTAGGATTGATCGGGGGATAATAAATGTTTGATATACAGTCTCGTTCTTTTGCAAAACGTTTTACAAAAGGATTACTTGTCGCCTTTTTCGCATTGCTCGCATCACTCAGTTTTATTTTCTCAAACGGTGTCGATACGAACGTTTCGTCATCTTCGACTTACATGACCCAAGAGTAAACGCCATTCAGCCAACTGAAGGCGTTTTTTCTTTGGAATACATAACAGGATTTTCCTTCAAAAAGTCGAATACGATTAAAAGACCATGCCTTTTTCTTTCATACCCTTTAAGAAAAGGAGACTCCGCTATGATTTTTTATTTTCTCACGACCATTTTATCAATCGTAGGACTTGCTTTCTTGTTCCAGACTGAATTGTACAAAGATCCAATCGGGACATTTCTATTCGCCGTCTTGATTGCCATGGGACTCTCTTCCTTCAAACAACTCTTCATGCAGGCAAACGAGTATTTTGTAGAAAGACGGAACCAGAAACGAATCAAACGCGTCGTGGACAGAATGCACTCTACGACTCGAAAACGCTCTACATAACGCTCGTCTTCCCTCGCCACATTTGGTATCCTATGTAGGAACAGACATCGTACAATGGATTTATAATCGCAGGAGGCACACAACCGTATGAATGAAATCCCGTTATCGAATGAATGGCTACTTCGTTATTCACCTGTCATGGAGCTCTGGTTAAAAGAGGACGGCATTTTGCTCGTCGATGATGACAACCGAATCCGTCTCACTCTCGAAATCGGAAGTGACCAGGCCATGCAAATCAAAAGTATCGAGCAAGACGGCGCCTATTTCGTCGTCGATCCTGTGAATAAACGCATTACGTTCGAGCTCGAAGAAGAGGAAGAAGAGAGCGATTCTCGCTTTTGGGAATAAGGATTCATGCCGAAGGGTCGGATTCTCGTCAAGAGAAGAAGACTCTTTCTTGTTGTCATCATGAGAGGAGAGAATAGAATGATTCGAACAGCTGTATGGTTTTTCTCATTTTTTGCCGTATTACCGATCACCGTCCCGTTTTTACAGAAAGCGAAAAAAATCGAAACACCGAAACGTTACCGTTACGTACAAGATATCGCTTATAAATGGGCACAGTTTCTACTAAAAATCGCAGGTGCAGACGTCCGTGTCCATGGCCAAGACCAGATTCCGGATGAACCCGTCGTCTACGTGTCGAACCACCAAGGAAACTTCGATGTCCCGATCATGTTGACCGCCACGAAACGACCGAAAGCGTTTATCTCAAAAATCGAGGTTCAAAAATTCCCGATTATCCCACGTTGGATGGAATTGATGGGATGTATCTTCATCGACCGGAGTGACCGTCGGCAATCGATTCAAGCCATTCGTTCCGGAGTCGAAACGATTCAATCCGGTCAATCGATGATTGTCTTCCCAGAAGGCACACGCTCAAAAGGTGGACCGATGAAGGAGTTTAAAGCTGGAAGTTTGACGCTTGCCACATCAAGTGGTGCGAAGATTGTTCCAGTCGCGATTCAAGGCAGTTATAAATTGTTAGAAGCCAAAAATCGAATCACCCCGGCAACGGTCGATGTCACATTCTTACCTGCGATTGATCCGGCCGATTTGCCGAACAAGGAAATCGCAGCGACGGTCGAGGCGGCCATTCGTCAACAGCTTGAAGGAGAGAACGCATGAGTTTATTAATGATTGAAGGCATTCATAAAGAGTTTGCCGACAAAGTCTTATTTGATGATGTGACGATGACAATCCATCCCGGAGACCGTATCGGGATTATCGGCGTGAACGGTTCGGGGAAATCGACGTTCATGAAAATCATCGCCGGTACCGAGACAGCAGATCGAGGCACGATGCAGCATCCGAACGATTATCGGATTCGCTACTTGACTCAAACGGTTCAATTTAACGAAGGACAAACGATTCTAGACGCTTTGTTCACAAGTGACACTCCGTCCGTTCAAGCGTTGAAACAGTTCGAACGCGCCCGGCAAGCACTCGAAGCGGACCCGACAAGTGAGCAATTACTTGAACGCTTCATGAAAGCCCAACAGGCCGTCGATGCCGCAGACGCTTGGGAAACGGAAGCAAAACTGAAGTCGATTTTGAACCGGCTCGGTCTTCCTGACGTGTCAATCGATGTGAACGCCTTGTCTGGGGGTCAACAAAAGCGAGTCGCGCTCGCCGCAGCGTTACTCGATGAAGCGGACTTGCTCCTTTTAGATGAGCCGACGAACGAACTGGATGCCGATACAATCGCATGGCTCGAAACGATGCTTGCCGATTACCGAGGAGCCATCCTGCTCATCACCCACGACCGCTATTTCTTGAATCGTGTCACGAATCACATTTTGGAGATTGCGGATGGAACGAGTTACTTCTATAACGGGAACTATGAACTCTTTCTCGAGAAGCGTGCCGAGCGCAAAGCGCGGGCACAATCGATGGAACAGAAACGACAGAATATATTACGTCGCGAACTCGCCTGGTTACGTCGAGGCGCGAAAGCCCGGACAACGAAACAAAAGGCACGCATTCAACGCGTCGAAGACTTGAAACATCAAGAGAGCTTAGCAGAAGACGAGACGCTCGACGTTTCGGTCGGATCACGACGTCTCGGCAAAAAGGTCATCGAAGTCGAAGATTTGTCTTTCGGATACGACGACTCCCTTCTCATTCGGCAGTTTAATTGGATTTTCGGTCGCCGTGAACGCTACGGAATCGTCGGACCGAACGGGAGTGGGAAATCAACACTCATGAACTTGCTCGCCAAGCGCCTAGAACCGACAAACGGTACGATCGTGCACGGAGAAACTGTTTATTTAGGCTATTACGGACAACAAGTCGAATTTGAAGACGAGTCACGACGGGTCATCGATGAGATCGAACGCATCGCCAAAGTCATTCATACACCGGACGGCGAGGTCATCACGGCGGGGCAGATGCTCGAACGTTTCCTTTTCTCACCGGACGCGCAATACAAACCAATTGCGAAGCTATCTGGTGGCGAAAAACGACGCCTTGTCCTCCTGCGGATTCTCATGGATGAACCGAACGTCTTGTTCCTCGATGAACCGACGAACGATTTGGACACAGAGACGTTGTCTGTTTTAGAAGACTACTTAGAATCATTCCCAGGTACAGTCATCGCCGTCAGTCACGACCGCTATTTCTTAGACCGGATCGCCGGACAGTTGATTGCCTTCGAAGATGGGATCATCCAGGTGTATCACGCAGAATATAGTGACTACCTGGCCATGCGACAAGAAGAGGTTCGTCAAGTGAAGAAAGAGAAAGAACCTAAAGAGAAAAAGGAACGCGTGAAGTCGGAGGTCGTGAAATTCACCTTCAAAGAACAGAAGGAATGGGACACGATCGAAGAAGACATCGCCGCACTTGAAGAGCAGATTGAAGCGCAAGAAGCGACACTTGCATCAGCGGGTAGCGACCTTGGTAAAGTCAATGAGTTGTACGCAACAATCGCAGAACTGAAAGAAACACTCGATGCGAAGATGGAACGTTGGACCTACCTATCCGAAATCGATGAACAAATACAAGCACAGAAAAAAGGCTGACCTCCAAATAAGGTAGCTTATCAAATTTAATAAAAAGAGGTGGATTTCCAGAGCGTGTTCCGGAAATCCACCTCTTTTTTATCATTTCACTCGAATGACGATTTTGCCTTTGGCATGCCCTTCTTCTCCATAGTCATGAGCAAGTTTCATGTCTTCTAAATCAAAGACCCGGTCAATCACAGGTTTCAGTTCGCCTTTTTCAACAGCTTCCGCAATTTTTTTCAAACGCTCCCCTGTCGGTTGCATAAAGACGTACTCGGCACGGGCCTTCGCCTGTTTGGCTTCCTCTTCATTCGGGGGTGTGGAGATGGAGACGAGCATCCCATTCTCTTTAAGCATTCGATACAGTTTACCCTGCCCGTCGCCCCCCATCGTATCAAATACGAAATCAAGATCGCGGACGGCCTCTGCCGGGTCTTGTTGTTTATAGTCGATGACCTCGTCCGCTCCCAGGTTTTTGACCCAGTCCACGTTCTGCGTACTCGTCGACGTGACGACATACAAACCGTGTGCTTTCGCGAGCTGGATGGCTACTGTCCCGACACCACCTGATCCAGCTCCGATGAAGATGCGATCACCCGGTTTGGCATCCATCACTTCGAACATGACTTGCCATGCCGTATGGGCGACGAGCGGAAGTGATGCGGCCTCCTCGAAATTCAGTGAAGTTGGTTTTTTGACGACGAGATGCGCATCGACCGTGACGTATTCGGCATATGTGCCTTGTCGTGCAATATCCGGACGACTGAATACTTCATCCCCCACCTCGAGCTCGGTCACATTCGCCCCAACTTCTTTGATGACACCCGATACATCCCACCCAATGACGAGTGGCATCTCGAAATGAAGCATTTCTTTCAAGTATCCTTCACGGAGCTTCCAATCCACCGGGTTGACACTTGCGGCATGAACCTCAATCAATACGTCATCTGCACCGATCGTCGGTTGTTCAAGTTCACCTACTTTGAATTCGTCTGATCCGCCATATTGTTCGATATATGCTGCTTTCATCTCATCATCCTCCTTTGATTGACTCACTTCTAGTTGGTTCCCATTTTATTTCTCTTACAAACGAAAAAAGCACACCGCTTGTGGTCGGTGTGCTCAGACTGGCTGATGGGTCATATAGCTATAGACATACACGTCATGAGATTGTCCCCGCTGACGCATATAGTTATGTAGTCTACCTTCTTGAACGAATCCATTCTTCTCTAACATGCGTTGCGATGCGAGATTCTCGACATAGACAATGGCACCAACCCGTTCAATTTCACACGTCACAGCAAACTGAAGTGCCGCGTGAAGTGCTTCTGTCGCATAGCCTGCACTCCGATATTCCGGTCTAAGTTCATAACCGATCTCGGCACGGCGGTGCGAAGGAGCTCGATTGTGAAAACCGATTGTCCCGATTAACGCTTTTGATTCGCGATGCTCGATTGCAAAACGGATGATCGCACCTGTTTCGATTTGTGCGAGCATATGCGTCAGCATCTGTTCCGTTTCTTCTAACGTAAGATGTGGCTCCATTCCGTAGTGGCGTAGCACGTGTTCATCTGAAAAGATGGCGAATACGTGCGGACCGTCCTCCATTTGGAGAGGTCGCAGTCGGAGGCGCTCCGTTTCAATCACAGGGAGACGGTTCATCC
Organism: Exiguobacterium sp. s163; assembly: GCF_018617135.1. GTDB lineage: Bacteria > Bacillota > Bacilli > Exiguobacteriales > Exiguobacteriaceae > Exiguobacterium > Exiguobacterium profundum. The sequence continues at coordinate 143,856 of NZ_JACSJN010000006.1, read as the reverse complement.
TTTACTGACCAAGTTATGTTGGAACGCATAGACGACTGCCTGGGTCCGGTCATAGACGTCAAGCTTCGTCAAGATGTTCGACACGTGTGTCTTCACTGTTTTGAGTGAGATGAACAATTCGTCCGCAATCACTTGATTCGACTTGCCTTCCGCCATCAGTTGCAAAATTTCTCGTTCCCGAGCAGTAAGACTCTCATGAAGGGTCATTTCCGGATGACGCAGGCGTTCGAGCATCTTTCCTGTTACCTGGGCGGCCATGACCGGATTACCGGCAGCGGTTTGACGAATCGCATCTGCGATTTCATTGGCGTTTGCTGTCTTGAGGACATAGCTCATCGCACCGGCTTCGATGACGGGATACACTTTCTCATCATCCAAGAAACTCGTCACGACCAAAATTTTCGCTTCTTTCCAACTTGCTTTAATTCGTTTCGTCGATTCGACTCCGTCAACGGGCTCCATCACCAAGTCCATGAGGACAACATCCGGCTTCTCCGCAATCGCAAGCTCCGCTCCTGTCGCTCCGTCCGATGCTTCGCCCACGACTTCGATGTCCGGTTGTGTCGATAGAAAGGCAGATACGCCCGCCCGAACCATTTCATGATCATCAATTAATACAACTCGAATCATCATTACCCCTCCACTTGTTGTTTCACACGTACTTCAATTTGTGTCCCGACATTCGGCACACTGACTAATCGCAACGTTCCACCGACTTCTGCCGTGCGCTCTCTTATCGATTGTAATCCATATGAAGCGACTTGTGTATCGTCCACATTAAATCCGATCCCATCATCGTTAATCTTTAAAATGACCGTCTGCTGCACGGTTCGCATCTCGATTTCTAAACGAGTCGCTTTGGCGTGTCGTAACGTATTACTAATCGCTTCCTGAACAATCCGAAACAGTTCGTTTTCAGTGTGCCGGGAGAGCTTCACTTCCTCTAAACGCCAGACGAGCTCGGTCGATTGTTTACGAGACAGTTCTTCTAACAAGCGTTCGATTCCCGTCTTGAGTGTCATGCCTTCTAATTCGACCGGTCGTAGTTGTAACAGCAACGAACGCATCTCTGCCTGTGCGGTCTGCGCCATGAGCTCGACTTGTTCCATTTGTTTACTCGCGAGATCTGGTTTCGTCTGCATCGTCTGTTTGACCGCTGTCGTCATCATCGAGATGGCATAGAGCTGTTGACTCACCGAATCATGAAGTTCTCGTGCGACGCGACGTCTTTCTTCTACGACGGCCTCACTCCGCGCCTCTTCCACACTGACCGGACGCTCACCGACTCGCTTCGCCATCTCGACCATCTCTTGGCGCTGTTTCGATATGCGGACGATTCGTTCGAGTGTATCTCGGTAAGGGGACATCGGGCGGAAAGTGATGTCTTTTTGATTCTCCAGTTTCCAAAGGGCATTGGCGACTTCTCGAAAGTCTCGGCGCAAATAAAAATACGAACCGACGCCAAAGATACTTCCGATCAAGACGGCAATCACCAGGATGGACACACCGAAAGGCAACCCTTCTTCACGCAAAAATAAATCGCTCAATGAAGTCGAGTCACCTATGAGAAACGCTACTGTGATCAAGAAAGCCGTCAACAGGCTACTAAACAGTTGATGCCAGACGACCGTTCGTGGATAAGAATCTTTTTTCATACCGTCATCACCTCGACACTTCCGCTCATGAGCACGATATGAATCCGGACTTTTCGCGTGGCCTGGACATAATCATCAGACGCTGTATAGAAGCGACGATTGAAAACCGGCGAATAGTTCGAGTCATCAACCTGCACTTTACCGAAGCCGATCGACGCGTCAATCGAATAGTCATACCCTGCAGGAATGAGGATTCGAATATCTCCTGCGAGTCCATTGAGGAGTAAGAACGTCTCTCCTTCCGGAATGATGGCTTGTGACAAATCCATCTCGACATCCCGTAGTAAAAAGAACTCATTCGTATCACGTAACACATAGTGCCCCGATTCCTTCATCCCAAATGAGAAGGCTTGTTCTTGACGAAGGGGTGTCCGGATTTTCGATTCGACCGGTCGATTCTTATAGAGTCGATAGCCGAATAACAGGAGAAGTCCGGAGAGCACGAATCCGAATGCCGCAGATGAGAAGATCAAGCCAATCAAGAGGATTCCCCCAATTGCGTAAAAAATATAGCTAGCAGACTGCTTGCCACGACGACTGAACCGTCGCCCGATATAGAGGAGAAGCAGCGGGAGGATCATGCTGAATAAGACGCTATTGCCACCCGTCACAATATCGATGAAGAGTCCGACTGAAAATAAGATAATCATAAATCCAATGATTTGACGTGTGTTCCAACGTTCCATGTCCATTCCCCCTTTCTGTTCATATGTATGAAGCAAAGAAAGCGATGACCTTGTTCAGGTCATCGCCGAACCGTCACCTCACTCTTGTTTAAAGCGACGCTCCAGTTCTTTCAATTTTGCTTCAAAATCATCTTCATCTTCCTGTGTGTCTTGCTTTTCTTCAACAGGTTGTTCTTTCTTGTCTTCCTCAGTGAACGGATGAGACTGAGACGTATTTTGACCAAAGATTTGGTCGAGTGCTCCTTTTAACAAGTCTAGGTTTTCGCGCATCGCAAACTCATAGCGTTTATTTTGCATCTCATCGAGTTTGAGTTTCATCTCGAGCGCACGACGCTCTAATGTATCTAACTCGCGCTCTCCTTCGTCAATCAATCCTTCAAAGTAACGGTACTGTTCCCCGTAATGTTTGGATTCGAGTGCCGCACGTTCTGCCAACTTTTCTTCCCCGGCTTGTTTCGCCAGTTCTGTTTGCTCATATCGTTTATCTGCCATCTTCTTGGCATCATCACGTTTTCCAGCAAGTTCTGCAAGCAATGTACGTTGACGTTCCACGAGTCGTTCAACCGACAACGCTTCCTTCTCCGCTCCGCGGATATGACGGTTCAATTCCGCTTCTCCACTTGAACGTGGCATCTCTTTATCCTGATACTTCTTCACTTCTTTCGAAATTTCTTTCGTCAATTCATTCGCTAATTCACGAAACTGATCAAACGGTGTCTTCATGGTGAATCCTCCTTATGAAATCTCAACGACGATTAACAAATTTTTGCCACACTTGATCGAACTGTTGGAAGCTGCTACGGCTAGCACGCGTTCCGTCTGCATTTAAAATCTCGACATCCGGGTCGCGTTTTTCACCTGTATACATCATATACCCTTTAAACAACAACCACGCGACAATGATTCCGACGAGTGCCCAAATGTTTGAGAGCATCGTCCCAATCCCAATGACGGCAAGGATCCCGAAACCAACTTTAGCACCGATGTGTGTCACAGCCTGAAAACGGACTCCAGCCCAAAGCGTCAAGAGCGCTCCTAATCCGAATAAGATCATATTCGGTAAAGAACCGATCAACACGAGCACTAGAGCGATCGCGGCTACGATGAACAACACCTTTTTCACTTGGTGATTCATCTGTCATCCCTCCTTGTTAAGTACACTCTTATCATAATACGTTATTTGACATAGGTCGACGAGCGGAAGGCTTGTTTCACCTCGGTCTTTAGACTGAGATGGTACCGTTTCCAATAACTGTGGTACACTAATGCTATCGAACAACGAAAGGATGATGTTTTATGAGCAACATGATGCATGCACGTAACCAAATGTCAGCAAATCGGAGGGCTGTCGTCCTCCATCACTAAAAGGAGGATTCTTTTTGAATCAACAAACTGAAACGGGACGTGTCACGGCACAGTTCCAACATCTTTATACGGTATCAATCGGAGAAAACGCCTATATGTGCGGGGTTTCCGGAAAATTTCGACATGCCGCGACAAGCGAACGGGATTACCCGGTCATCGGCGATTATGTCACGATTCAAGTTCGCGAGCATGGTCAAGGTACGATTCACCATCTCCTTGAGCGTCGGACCGTTCTTTCACGAGCGGCCGCCGGCAACGAGACACGTGAACAACTGATCTGCGCGAACGTCGACTACGTCTTGATTACGATGGCGTGTGGACACGACTTCAACATTCGTCGCCTAGAACGCTATACGCTAGCCGCTTGGGACACCGGGGCAATCCCAATCATCGTCTTGACAAAGACCGATCAAGTCGACTCCGTCGACACATTGCTCGAAGACATTCAAGTGAACGCACCCGGAATTCAAGTATTCCCCGTCAGTGCTGTGACGGGAGAAGGTGTGGCTGAACTTCGTCACGCATTGCCGAGTGAGAGCACGATCGCCTTCGTCGGTTCGTCCGGCGTCGGAAAATCTACGCTGACGAACGCCCTCGCCCACGAGACACTTGCCGTCACGCAAGCCGTCCGGGCGCAGGACGAGCGCGGAAAACATACGACGACACACCGCGAACTGTTCCGGATCGATGACTTATACGTCATCGACACACCAGGGATGCGAGAATTCGGACTATGGGAAGGAAGCGAGCATCTCGATGAGACGTTTCGTGATATCGAAGCACTTGCCGAGACATGCCGCTTCCGCGACTGCTCACATCAGAAAGAACCGGGCTGTGCCGTCCAAGAGGCACTCACGAGCGGTACGCTAGATGCGAAACGCTATGCGAGCTACGTCAAACTTGAGCGAGAGCTTCTCTATATGGAGAAGAAGCAGGCGGAACACGCTCGTGTATTAGAAAAGAAAAAACGTCGACCTTAGAACCGTTGCACTGTGAGTCAAACGACTCACAGTTTTTTATTTGAAATTTGACAGGTTCCCATCACAGGCGTAAAATTGCCGTATACTTAAAAAGTTTACCTAGGGAAAAAAATTAACCATTACGCAAAAGAAAGAAGGATTCGGCATGCTGACCGAAGTGGATTCGGCTCTCACTCACAAATCAATGTCTCAAAAAATAAAGACGCTCCTTCCTTTTTTAGGTCCAGCGTTCGTCGCTTCGGTCGCTTATATCGATCCCGGAAATTATGCAACGAACATTGCCGCTGGATCTCAATTCGGTTACTTGCTTTTATGGGTCATCTTAGTCGCTAACTTGATGGCCGGATTGATTCAAACATTGTCTGCTAAAATTGGAATCGCGACCGGAAAAAACTTGCCTGAGATTTGTCGTGACCGTTTTTCTAAGAAGACTGCTATCTTTTTATGGATTCAAGCCGAACTCATGATCATGGCGACAGATTTAGCAGAGTTTGTAGGGGCGGCACTCGGAATTTATCTCGTGTTTGATGTAACACTCATTCAAGCGGCACTTCTGGCCGCCGTCGGTTCTTTTGCTATTTTGGAAGTACAACGTCGGGGATATCGTCCACTTGAAACGATTGTGACGGGGATGCTACTCGTCGTCGCGCTCGCTTTTGCCATTCAAACGTTCAGTGCTCAACCAGAAGTAAAACCACTCTTATCCGGTCTTCTCATCCCTCGGTTCGATGGGACGGAGAGTATATTATTGGCTGCTGGAATATTAGGCGCTACCGTTATGCCTCATGCCATCTATTTACACTCTGCGTTGACACAACGACGCATCACGGGTAAAGATGCCGTCGCACGTAAACGTATCATGAAATTTGAACGAATCGATGTAACGATTGCCATGGTGCTCGCTGGTGCAATCAATGCGAGTATGCTAATAATCGCAGCCGCTGTCTTCTATAAGAATGGATTCGTCGTGAGCGACTTAGAGATTGCACACCAGCAATTTGACTCCTTTTTAGGTTCACCGATCGCCATGCTGTTTGGAATTGGACTAATGGTTGCCGGATTGTCGAGCGCATCCGTCGGGACTTTGGCTGGAGACGTCGTCATGCAAGGCTATATTCAAAAACATATCCCGATTTATGTACGTCGTGTGATTACGATGGCTCCGCCACTCTTACTCATCCTTTCCGGTGTGAACTTGACGAATGCTCTCGTGTGGAGCCAAGTCATCCTGTCATTCGGTATCGCATTCGCCCTCGTTCCTCTGCTTCTCTTCACGAGCAACAAATCCTTGATGGGCGAACTCGTGAATCATCGGATGACGACATGGATCGGTTGGGGAATTACGACAATCGTCATCGCATTAAATCTTTTCTTAATCATCCAAACCTTTATTTTCTGATTTATAAAACAAGCGCAGACCACATCGGCCTGCGCTTGCTTTTTTATATGGTTCCCTGCAAAATCCCTTCTGCCCATTCGACTTCCTCGGATGTCGGGGGCTTCGTGCCTTTAAGCGGATAATCGAGTCCGAGCGCCTCCCATTTGTAGACGCCCATCTCATGATAAGGCAAAATCTCGACTTTCTCGACATGGTCTAGCTTTTGAATGAACGCGGCGGTGCGACGAAGCGCACCTTCTTCGAGCGTCCATCCAGGTACAAGGACGTGGCGAATCCACATTTTCGTTCCGCGCTCGGAAAGGTGTTCGGCAAGCGCGAGCGTGTTGGCATTGCTACGTCCCGTCAACTTCTTACACATGTCGTCGTCGATATGCTTGATATCGAGCAAGACAAGGTCGGTGTGATCTAAAATCGCATCCAAATTAGGAGGTCGGAGCGCACCGGACGTATCAAGTGTCGTATGAAGCCCATGCTTTTTCGCTTCACGCAGCAGCGCCTCTAAAAATTCAGGTTGCGCGAGTGGGTCACCACCAGAAATGGTGATGCCGCCTTTCGATGCTTCCATGAACGGACGGTAACTGAGCGCCTCTTGAATGACGTCTTCAGCCGAGCGGTGGTTATTCTTTTTGAAATCCCACGTGTCCGCATTATGGCAGTATAAACAACGCAAGGCACAACCTTGTAAAAAGACGATGAAGCGAATCCCTGGGCCGTCAACTGTTCCGAATGATTCGACCGAATGTACATATCCCATTGTCATCGAAATGACCTCCTAACGAATGAGCGGCCCTCCGTGGAAGGCCGCTAAGCCTTTACTTACAACGAACCGTGGAACGTACGGTTGATGACGTCGATCTGTTGCTCACGTGTCAACTTGATGAAGTTGACCGCATATCCTGACACGCGGATTGTGAGTTGTGGATATTCTTCTGGATGTTCCATTGCGTCGAGAAGCGTCTCGCGGTTGAAGACGTTAACGTTCAAGTGATGTCCTTTGTGCTCTCCGCTCATGTACCCATCGAGAAGCGCCGCCAAGTTGAGTTCGCGCGCGATTTCTTCTTTTCCGAGTGCTTTCGGTACGATTGAGAACGTGTAAGAGATTCCGTCTTGTGCGTGTTCAAATGGAAGTTTCGCAACAGATGAGAGCGATGCAGCCGCACCTTTTGTATCCCGTCCATGCATTGGGTTGGCACCTGGAGCGAATGGTTCACCCGCACGACGACCGTCTGGCGTATTTCCTGTTTTCTTACCGTAGACGACGTTCGATGTGATCGTGAGGACCGATTGCGTATGAAGTGCGTCACGATATGTTTTATGTTTCCGTACTTTCTCCATGAATGATTCGACGAGTTCGACGGCGATTGCATCGACACGGTCATCATTGTTTCCGAATTTCGGGAAGTCCCCTTCTGTTTCGAAGTCGACGATGATTCCTTCTTCATTACGGATCGGTTTGACGTTTGCGTATTTGATTGCTGAAAGACTATCCGCCGTTACCGAGAGACCCGCGATCCCACAAGCCATCGTCCGTAAGATTTCAGGATCGTGAAGCGCCATTTCGATTCGTTCATACGCATATTTATCGTGCATGAAGTGAATGACGTTGAGCGTATTCACGTATAGCTCTGCCAACCAGTCGAGCGTCCGGTCAAAGTCGGCATATACTTTTTCGTACGTAAGCACGTCTTCTGTGTTCATTTCCCAAACTGGAGCGATTTGAGCACCGCTCTTCTCGTCACGACCGCCGTTCATGCTATAAAGGAGAGCCTTCGCCATGTTGGCACGCGCACCGAAGAACTGCATTTGTTTCCCGATCTTCATCGGTGACACACAACATGCGATGCCGTAGTCATCACCGAATTGTGGCATCATCAAGTCATCGTTCTCATATTGAATAGCCGAAGTTTCAATCGACATTTTCGCACAGTATTGTTTGAATCCTTCTGGAAGTTTCGTCGACCAAAGGACCGTCAAGTTTGGTTCTGGAGCTGGTCCGAGGTTCGTGAGTGAATGCAAGAACCGGAATGAACTCTTCGTGACGTTCGAGCGACCGTCTTGACTCATCCCACCGATTGATTCTGTCACCCAAGTCGGGTCACCTGAGAATAATTCATTGTAGTCCGGTGTCCGTAAGAATTTGACGATTCGAAGTTTCATGATGAAGTGGTCAACGATTTCTTGGACGTCTGATTCTGTTAAGCGACCCATTTCAAGGTCACGTTCAGCGTACACGTCAAGGAAGGTCGAGACGCGACCGAGTGACATCGCGGCACCGTTTTGTTCTTTGATGGCAGCAAGATACGCCAAGTATACCCATTGATATGCTTCTTGCGTATTTTCCGCAGGACGACCGAGGTCAAATCCATAAGCGGCCCCGAGTTGTTTAAGTTCTTGGAGGGCACGAAGTTGTTCCGATAGTTCTTCGCGGTCACGGATGTCCGATTCAGATAAGAAACCGCCACGTTTTGCCAAGTCTTTTTTGCGTTCTGCCATCAAGAAGTCGATTCCATAAAGGGCGACACGACGGTAGTCACCGATGATGCGTCCGCGTCCGTATGCATCGGGAAGCCCTGTGATGATTCCTGATTTACGAGCGGCCCGCATTTCTGGTGTATAGGCATCGAAGACACCTTGGTTATGTGTTTTACGAATCTCTGAGTAAATTTTTGTGATTTCTTCGTCTGGCTCGAAACCATATGATTCGAGTGCCGCATCGACCATACGGATGCCGCCATTCGGGTGAATCGAACGTTTGAACGGCTCATCCGTCTGAACGCCAACGACTTTCTCTAACTCTTTGTTTAAGTAACCTGGTCCATGCGACACAATTGTCGATGGTGTGTGTTGATCGACGTCCCAGACGCCTCCACGTTCACGCTCTTCTTTTGTTAGTTCCATCACACGATTCCAAAGAACGTTTGTCGCTTCAGTCGGACCTGCTAAAAACGTATCGTCTCCTGTGTACTCATGACGGTTCAAACGGATAAATTCACTGACATTCACTTCATTCGTCCACTGACCAGGGATAAAACCTGACCATGCGGATTTGATTTCGGTTGCCATGTTGATTCACTCCTCATTCTCGAAAGTAACTGCGTGTTATCTATAATGTGAGTGTACGTGAAAACGTGAACAATATGTTTTACATTATTGTGAAACTTGTAACAATCTTATGAACGTGATGAAATAGCCGTTTTTGAAAGCGTTTTACAAACTGTTATATCCGCTAGTTTATATAGTTTGAAACAGATGATTCCCAATTAGATAACGTTTACCTATCATCTGTACTAATTTGATTGTTCTGTGACGAACTATACAGTTTTTAAGGTGATTAATCTCACATCACTCGGTTAGAACTTGAATTTTTGTGTCGTATCAGACACAATGAAGGCAGAACATTGTATAAGAGGAAGGGGTTCTACTCATGACGTATGAACCATTAACAGCAAATCATGCCTTTCAGGTTGGCGATCGCATCTCATTAAAGGTCGATGAGGCTGGCGAAAAGCGTGACGGATTTATCACAGAATTTGAAGACGGAGGGTTTTGGATCCGCTTCGATGATGACATCGAGAACGAAGATTTTATCGATTATCGCGACCAGCTACTCGCCGCACTTTTGTCGCGTCCAATCCATGTCATTACGACACATCCGGAACTGAAACCGTTCGAGAACATGACGGCCGAGTTACAGTATCGCGTTTATCAAGGATTCACGATTGAGAAAGTTGAATTGACAGCAGAAGGTGCAGACGCCCACATCCAACTCATCGAAGACGGTCAGACGTATACACAGACGTTACGTTCTTCCATGGAAGATGGTCAGGAGCATGTTCGCTATATTTGACGAGGGAGCGCTGTCGCTTCCTTTGTTTTTGCCTAAAGATAAGGAGACCGAATATGAATTTTACAAAACCTTTTATTAACGAAACGTGGGAACGGATGGGCTTCAATGAGCCGATGCCGGTCCAAAAAGAAGCGTTTCCTCTACTATTAGATGGAAAAGACGTGACAATCGAGGCACCAACCGGAACGGGTAAGACACTCGCCTACCTCCTTCCAGCCATTGAAAAGATTGATCCGTCGAACGACCGCATCCAAGTCGTTGTCGTCGCACCGACCCGTGAACTTGTCATGCAGATTCAACAAGTCGCACAACGTTTCACCGAAAAAGGCGACGTCCGCATCGGTTCGTTCATCGGTGGTGTCGAATTGAAACGTCAAATCGACCGAATCAAGAAGAAGCCACATTTGATCGTTGGGACACCAGGTCGTCTCGTCGAGTTGATCGACAAGAAAAAACTGAAGCTCCACGAGACACATACCATCATTTTAGATGAGGCCGACCAAATCATCGATAGCGGTTTGACAGAGGCCGCAGAACGAATCATCAAGCATACCGCGCACGAGCGTCAGCTTGCACTCGTCTCGGCAACACTCACCGACTCACTCCAAGAGTGGGCGTCACCATTCATGAACGAACCGGTTCATATCAAAATCGAACGTGCCGTCAGCGATCAAGTGACGTACGGCTATCTGTTGACGACGCGCCGGTATAAACCGGAACTTCTTCGTCGTCTTTCACACGTCGACGGTGTGAAGGCACTCGCCTTCATCAACAACCGCTCGTTTTTGCCACCGCTTCGCGGAGAACTTGAAAAGTTGAAAGTAAACTACCGGATGCTCGACAGCTTGAAAGGGAAGCGCGAACGCGTCGAGACGCTCCGCGAATTCCGTAAAGGCGAATACCCGCTCCTTATCACGACTGGTCTTGCTGCACGCGGTCTCGATATTGAAGATGTGACACACGTCGTCCATTTCGACTTACCGGAGTCCATTGATGACTTCATCCACCGTTCTGGCCGTACCGCTCGTGGTAACGCGGGAGGGACTGTCCTTTCACTCGTGACGACGGATGACCTGCCGCACTTGAAATCGTTCGCGCGTCAACTCGGTGTCGAGTTGAAAGAGCTCGAAATCTATCGCGGTGACGTGATTGAGAAACGGATTGAGGAGAAGCCTCCTGTCGTCAAACGTCCTGCGAACAAGCGAGGACCGCGCCGATGAAAAAAGACCGGAAAGTAATTCCCTTCCCTTTGCTCGTCGAAGAGTCCGAATTGCTTGCCGAACTGAAAAAGTTGTATGAGCAAGCGGCTCTTGCGCGAAGCACACAGTGGACGAACTATATTCAAGAGATTGCATCGGAAGGGACATGGCACTTAAAAGATGCCGAACTCTTCCGTGACCTCTTCATCGATTGGGCCGTCTTCTTTGAGACAGATGAGGATGGGATGACACCCCATGGTCGCTACTTGGCCGACCATAAGAGCGACATGTCCCCTGCCCTCTATCACGCACTCCGTGGACTAGCTGTCCCGCGTTGTAGCATCTTTGAAGTCACAGAAGACGGTCAGTTGAAAGACTGGGAGTCAAAAGAGACATACGTTGTTCAGTTACCAGAAGAACGTGAGACCGGCGACCTCATTCTCGGGAAGCTACTCGATATCCGAGGCAGTTGGCGTTTCGGTTCGGCGTTTCTCGCCTTACCTGCGAAGATGTCTGGGAATGTCGCCGATCTGTATATCGACTTTACAGATGAAGTCGGTCCCGGTGCCTTTTTGGAGCAGTTCCCAGAGTTCTGCGCGGAACTGATTGACTTGTTGCTTGATTTAGAAGAAGGCGTCATCATACCGAAACCATCAAAATAAGCAAAGGGCCGCGGCCCTTTGCTTATTTTTGTCTGACATCTACGTCAATCTGTTTGAGCATGTCACGCGCTTCTTCGTTTTCAGGCGTGATCGCCGCACTCGAGATTTGTTTCCCATCCTCGTATACATCGATGACGACCCCGTCTTTCGCTTGGCGCGTTTGGTAAAGGCGACCATTTTCATAGAATGCGTGATCCACTGAATCAAGAACTTCCCGGGTCGTTTGTTTCCCGGTGTTCAAGTCGATGACAAGTTCCTCGCCGTCCTCATTTAAGGCGAACAGGTTGTGGCCCGACACTGTATAATCCCAAAAGCCTTGCCCTTCTGCCAGTTGAACAACTTTACCCGTTTTTGTATCGTAAGCGAAGAGTCCTGGATCCGGATCCTCAACATTGATTTCCTCTTCCCCTTCTCGGATCACTTCGTACGAGCTGACACCGACAGGGATGTATCGTGTTTCTGCCATCTGTGAAAATAAATCAGTAACGTAAAATCGATTCGTATTGATGACATGGGTGATAAATCCTTTATCCATGCTCAATTCTTTGACGGTCACCTCATTCATCGCTTCATTAAACGTAGCGAGCATTGTTTTTTCTTCACCGTCATATCCATCTCGATAGACTAAGTTTAACTGGCCATCATTCAGAAATGCGCCTGCCCACACCCCGTTCACGATGTCGTATATTTTTGAATCACTGGCATCGAATGAAAACGTTGATAATTTTTCACCATCTTCTTGTTTAAACACGATGAGCTCTTTCATGCCATCCTGACCGACCCCGATATATCCGTCTTCTGTCCGAATCGATTGGGCATACGTCCATCCATTCATGATTCGATGGATGGAACGCGCATCTCCATTCAAACGTTGCCGATATCGCAGTCCCTCAGCTATATAGTTCAAGTTTGACGTGATGCGACTTTCATTAGCGGTCACTTCAAACCACTGTTCAACATCATCCTCTCTGCTATAACCAATCTCTACCACTGCGTCTTCCCACACTGATGGATTCGAACTGACGTCTAGCGCCCATTCTGCTTTCGGTTCCGTCGCATCAACGGCAAACGTCCCAAGCCCAATCACGATGACCGCACCGAGCGCGGTCATATTCCACATTCGTTTCATCTTCTCACCTCACACATTCAGTTTCGTCTGTAAAAAGCGTCTGCCGAGCCACATCGTCACACTCGTCCATACCATCAATACCACACCAACGTACACGATCGTCTCATCATAAATTAGTCGATTCGACAGGAACGCGTAACCTAAAACTGGAATAGTAAAGATGACAACTAGAATTGACAAGCTAAGTACCGGTGACCACATCGTCCGTTGCCAGAAACTTCGTTCAATCAACACGAATGTGAAGATGAAGAGCACAGCAATCGTGATTATCAATTGATGAATGACAAAGTTGATGAGCGAAGAAGGATACATAACCATTAACATCCCATGGTAGGAAATAGCTTGCTCGAATGAGCCTCCCATCGGTATCATCTTTCCATCAAACCAACTCGTGAACGCTATGTACTGTAATTTGAGGGCAATCCATTCGATGGCAAATAACCCTAACGTCATCATTAAAATGGTAGCGAGTTTAGCGAAGAACAAGGTCATCCGCTTTTGTGGCATCGTGAGCAGTCGCATCATGAACGTCCCTCGTCCTTGAAAATCGCGATACCAGATCCATACGCTGTACAGCAACATCGCTGCAACGGCAATTCCGAGTGATAAAAGATACGGAGTGCCATTTAAGTAATTTAAAAATGATAGTTGATAGTCCGCATTTCCTTCACGTCGCAACTGTTCATAAAAGTTTGTTTCGTCCCATAAAAAGTAACCGAGATATCCAAACTGTATAACGATAAGACCTGCGACTAATGTCAAGAACGGTTTCGTGACACGTTCAACTTCCCAACTCAATAGTTTCAATAGATTCATGCCCCGTACTCCTCTCTCATCACATCGACGATCGACTTCCCGTGAATGAAACGGACATCCTCGACGTCAAACTCACGAACGATGCGTCCGTTATTCAACATGACTGCCTTGTCGATCAAGTACTCGATATCCTCTATTTCATGTGTCGTAATGAGGACGCCCCGGCTCTCCATGATTTCACTTGAGAACAGTTCAACAATCTGTTCTTTCGAAAAGACATCGATTCCTGAGAACGGCTCATCGAGCAATAGATAATCAGGGTCTTGGGCAATGCCGAGCGCAAGATTCGCTTTGGCGAGCGTCCCTTTCGATAACTCGCTCAACTTATCTTCCGGGAATAATTTAAAATCTTCGACGAGACGAGCAAATAATGCCGAATCAAATGTCGGATAGAAATCTTTCATAAACGCTTCACATTGCTCAATCGTGAAATGAATTGGGAACATCGCATGGTCGGCGACAAAGGCGACACGATTCAAATCAATTGGTTTTCCATCAATCAATACCGAACCTTTATCAAAAGGTGTCAATCCCATGATGCCCTTCAATAACGTTGATTTCCCCGTCCCGTTCAGCCCGATCAGGCACGTGATTTCCCCTTTTTTCGCTGTGAACGAAACGTCTTCAATAACTTGTTTCCGGCGATAGCGCTTTTTAACTCCCAACACTTCGATCATCGTACGTCCCCTCCTTGTACTGACGTTTAATCTTATCGACCAGCTCGTCTACCGAGACGTCGAGTTCTTGAATCGCTTCCACAAATACCGCGACCGCGTCATCTACAATCTCAGAGCGGATTTGTGCCAATACCGTACCATCTGTCGTTACACGACTCGGTCGATTTCGTTCGGTCGTAATCAATTGTTGGTCCTCCATTTCTTTGAACGCTTTTTGAACGGTGTTCGGATTAATTTTTAAATCGTTCGCTAGTTCTCGCCGGGATGGCATTTCATCCCCGGCTTTCAGTTTACCGAGTGCCATCTTCTTCTTGAAGTAGTCGACGACTTGTAGGTAAACTGGTGTCCTCGTATTGAATTGCATGTTCATCACCTTTCTAAGTGTATGACATGGTTAATACACTTTCTAACTGTATTATTAGCGTAATACACTAAGACGTCAATCATTTTTTCAAATTTTCTCCAAACAAAAAACATCTGACACGTGCGTCAGATGTTAAAACGTTCAGTCAGAGCACGCTATCTGCCCCTCTTTTCGGGTCGACGTCCCGAAGATACAAATTTTCTCCTGGCCAGTACCGGCGCTTGTATTTCTCAAGCCGTGTTGTCGGATCACCGAGGTATGTATCCCGGTTCAAAACTCGCTCGTACCGAACTTTTCGGGGACAGTCGAGATAAATCACATAGTCGAAATAAGAACGCCATTCAGGACGTTGTAGAAAAATCCCTTCTACGACAACCGTATGCGCGAACGATACGTCCACGATCTCTTCTGCGATGACATCTCGCTCATACACGTAACGAGGTAACGTCAATTCCGTCATCCCATTCCTCAATGGACGAAACAGTTCACGTTCTAAGCGCGAGACGTCCCATTGAAGTGCGTAATACTCCACCGGTTCAGGCTTTCCGGTCTGATAGCGTCTGTCCCGTTCAACGATATAGTCATCGATGTGAAGAACGTAAACACTCGGCTCATTGCTTAAATGTGAGACGAGCGTTGTCTTGCCCGCTCCGCTCAGTCCATCAATCGCCACGACAAACGGGCGATTCTCTGAGTGCATCGAACGCGC
Organism: Exiguobacterium sp. s163; assembly: GCF_018617135.1. Classification (GTDB taxonomy): domain Bacteria; phylum Bacillota; class Bacilli; order Exiguobacteriales; family Exiguobacteriaceae; genus Exiguobacterium; species Exiguobacterium profundum. Next base: position 128,368 of record NZ_JACSJN010000006.1, on the reverse strand, counting down.
CGCACGGATGACGTCTACTATGTTCATATCGTTCCTCCTCACACAAAAGAAGTCAGCTCACGAATGAGCTGACTTCAGTTTACCAGAGTACCCAACCACGCGCTCCTGGAGGCGCACTCTCAATCAAGTGCCAGATTGGAACGGTGTATGCAAATGCGATCAAGACGAACGTCACGGTAATCCATAGCTTCCAATTCTCGAAGTAACGCGGTGTATCCATCGCCGCCTCTTCTGTCTCGGCGAGCGGGAATTCTTCTTCGCCTTTTGGAGCGAGGAATGACAAGTTGAACATCGAGTAGACGAAGATGAGAACAGAGATGAACAAAATCGTTCCCCCGATTGCCATCATGACATGATATGGGATCCACTCACGCGTCAATGCATCTGAGAAATAAGTTGCTGGACCCGTACGACGTGGGTTCCCGTTCAATCCTGAGATATGCATTGCATAGGACATGATCGCCATACCGAACGCCCATGTTCCTGCTTGAATCAATCCAAGCTTGTTCATCGCCTTCGTCAACGTGCGACCGCGTAGGACTGGGACGAGCCAGTACGCTGTTCCGAAGAAGGTTAAGGCGACGGCAGTACCTACTGTGATGTGGAAGTGTCCTGTGACCCAAAGCGTATTGTGGACCATTGCATTCAATTGGTGCGAAGCGTTGATGATTCCACCTGCGCCAGCCGGGATGAAGAACAACATCCCAATGAAAGGAGCAAGGAAGCGAACGTCGCCATACGGCATTTTCTTCACCCAACCGAACAGTCCTTTCGCGCCGAGCGCACGTCCACGAAGTTCGAACGTTGCAAAGAGCGAGAATGCTGTCATAAATGATGGGATGACGACTAAGAACGTCAAGATGACTTGAACGAACTTCCAGAACGGTTCAATCCCTGGCTCTGTCAACTGATGGTGGAAACCGACCGGGAATGAGAAGAGTAAGAACAGCAAGAACGTCATCCGTGCCAACGCATCCGAGAAGATTTTCCCACCAATCACTTTCGGTACGACCGTATACCACACGATGTATGCCGGCATGAGCCAGAAATAAACGAGCGGGTGACCGAAGTACCAGAACAATGTACGAGATAACTCGATTCCGACTGTATCCGTCCATCCTAACGAGAGCGGAAGGAGCTGGAATAAAATCGTGGCTGCGACACCAAGTGTCGCAATGTCCCAAAGAAGCATCGTCATGATACTCATATAAGCCGGAAGTGGTGGATGAACACCAGGATTGTCACGCTTGTAATCCGCATACATTCGGAACATCGCAAATGACGACAACCATGTCCCGACTACGAATAACACGAGTCCGACATAGAAGAGCGGATCTGCCATGAGCGGCGCATAAAACGTATATAAGACCGTCCCTTTATTGGCCAAAATCATGACAGTTACCATGACAGCACCGATGATGATCGTCCAAAAACCGAGCCACGCGACACGCGTCGGGAATGCTTCAAAGCGACCGAACGATTTCGCGAGTAACGCATATAAAAGACCGATAATGAACATCGTCGTAAAGACGAGTCCAAGCATGATTCCGTGTGCAGTCAGAAGTTGATAGTATCCAAAGATTTCAGGAATGACACCCGTCCGAATCAATGTCTGAGTCAATCCAGCTAGCGCCCCAATCAAGATGGCGAGAATGGATACGAGAACGTGTCCGTAGGCAAGACGTGACTCTTTGGCTCCGATACTCGGAACCGGTACGCCGCGTTCCATCTCCCATTGCTTCAGTTTAGAAGATACGTCATTCATTTATTCCACCACCTTGATTTTAGTCGACATCATATGATGCCCTGTACCGCAATATTCGTTACATAAGATTAAAAATTCGCCAGCTTCCTCGAATGTGTATGTCAACGAGTTGATATGTCCCGGGACGATCATCATGTTGACCGGTGTACCTGTCAACTGAAATCCGTGGACGACGTCAGGTGATGTCACGAGGAACGTCACTTTTGCCCCTTTTGGGATTTCAACATTCCCTGGTGTGAACGTAAACGCTTGTGCAATCATGACGAGCTCGTATTCATTTTCACCAATTTTATGAAGTCCTGGTTTGTCGAACGGAGCCGTCTGATTTACTTTTGCCGGGTCAATCAAGTCTGCATCCGATGCGGGTTGATTACCTGCCGCGAATGCGGATACCCCGAGAACAGTCAGGAAGACCGCGAGTAGAATGATGCCGAATGTAAGCCAATATTTTTCTAGTTTATGAATATGCATAATGAAACCCTCCCCCCTGAATTCTTATCGAGTGACGAATAAGTAAAAGACTGATGACCACATGGCGATGATGACACCCGCCACGATCATGACCGATGTGAACGTTCCTTTTAAATTCGGTTCTTGCCCATCTTTATGTTCCACGTGTAAGACCCCTTTCGCTTGTTTTTCCACTTTTATTGTATGCAATCGCTTAGGCGATAATATGTGATATTTATCACTCAAAAAGTGACAATCACATCAATTTTGCGTAGTTTCAACACATAAAGTTCACATTTGTACAAAACCAATCCACAAAAAAAACCGCCTCCACATGGGGCGGTTTATAAACGACATATTCCTGCCGGGCAGCCTTCGCAATGGCACAGCTCTTTTAAAAAGTCGACATCGCGAATGATGATTGATTTCGTAGTTGTGCTGATGACCCCTTCTTTTCGCCACTGACTGATCAACCGATTCACCGTCTCACGCGGTGCACCAATCAGTTGTCCGAGTTCTCCGTCAGACGGATGACGAGGAATCACGATTGCATCTTCTTCCTCCACTCCATGCATCGCGGCCATTCGAAGAAACGTCGAAGCCAATGCCCCAGGTTTTCCGTACAACAATAAGTCACGCACTTTCATCTCGGAGTGCTTACGCATCATCGATGTCCAGCGCAAGATTTCTCCGGCAAAACGGATATCGCGCTGCATGAGCGACTCTAGCTCTCGTTTTGAAATCGTCCCGATGGTACTCTCTTCGGTCGTTTCGATGCTATACGAACTAGGGAATGTCTCCACGATGTCAAACTCACCAAAGAAATCATCCGATCCATACATGAACATGACGAGTGGATTTCCCTTTTTCGTGATTTTCGTGAATTTGACAGAACCACTCTTCAAGTAAAAGAACTTATCACACTTTTCACCTTCCCAACACACGATACTCGCTTTTGGGTGATGTTGAAGCGTCATCATTTCGAGTAACAGCTGTTTCGTTTCGTCTGAGAATACAAAACTGTTCGGTTGGGTCGTTCCACATTGCATTGACATAGGTCGGTGCTCCCTCCACGTTTCATTCGTCCGTTCCATTTATGACTTTATTATACAGGAGTGTGACAGGGAGTATCATAAAAGTATGTGACATTTCAAACAATCTTTTGAAAATAAAAAGATTCGGGTGTGACCCCGAATCTCTTGATCGATTCATCGTTGAATCAGTCGAATCAATTGTTCAGCCGGTTTGAAGTTCGGATACCGGACCGGTAAATCAAATTTCGTCGTATTCTTTAAAATAGACTTCGCATGACTGAACGTCTCAAAACTCGTTCGCCCATGATAAGCTCCCATTCCGCTCTCGCCCACTCCACCGAACGGTAGATTCGGGTTCGTCAAATGCATGATGACATCGTTCACGCACCCGCCACCAAAGGAAAGGTGCTTCATGACGGTTCTCTCCACGTCCTTCGACTCAGTAAAGAGATAGAGCGCCAATGGGTGTGGTCGGTCCGAGATGAACTCGATCACTTCGTCCAATTGACGATATGGAATGACTGGTAAAATCGGACCGAAAATCTCATCTTTCATCACATCAGCATCTTCATGAAGATTCGTCATGACGGTCGGCGCAATTTTAAGCTCATCTCGGTTCGTCTCTCCACCGAACACAAGGTCTCCTTCTGTCAAATAGTGAGACAAACGGTCGAAGTGCGATTCATTGACGATGCGCGTGTATCGTTTCGTGCCGACACCATTCCCAAACATCGCAAACGCCTCTTGTTTAATCGCTTCTAAAAATGCGTCTTGTTGCGATTCGTGGACGAGTACATAGTCTGGTGCGACACATGTTTGACCGGCGTTCATCCATTTCCCCCAGGCGACACGTTTTGCCGCAATGGAGACGTTCGCATCTCCGTGAACGATGACTGGTGATTTCCCACCTAGTTCGAGCGTGACTGGTGTCAGATGCTTCGCTGCCGCCTGATTGACGATTCGACCGACTTGCGTCGATCCCGTGAAGAAGATATAGTCCCATTTTTGTGCCAACAGTTCTTGCGCTGTGTCTTTATCCCCTTCGACACTTGCCACATATCGATCGGTGAAGGCACGCTCGAGCACCTGTGTCAGGACACGCGCCACATTCGGCGTCAATTCTGAAGGTTTGACAACGGCTGTATTCCCGGCCGCAATCGCACCGATAAGCGGCGCAACAGCCAATTGGAATGGATAGTTCCACGGAGCGATGATCAACACCGTACCGTACGGCTCATATTGAATCTCACTCTTCATTCCAAGATGGATGGCCGTTCCACGGACACGCTTCGGACGCATCCACCGCTTCAATTCACGCGTCGTTCGTGAAATCTCGTCGTAAATAAATCCGATTTCCGTCGTGTATGCATCCAGTTCGGACTTGTTCAAATCTTCGCGAAGCGCCTCTAGCAAATCCGCTTCATAATGCTTGATGGACTCCTTTAAAAACGTCAGCATGCTCAAACGAAATGCCATCGATTTTGTCGCCTGTGTTTTAAAGAAGCGGCGCTGTTTTTGGACTAACTCGTCAATCGTCAACTGTTCAATCGGTGCCAGCATGAACTTTCCTCCTTATGATTCATCACATTGATTTCATTGTATCATCGCGTGGAAAGCGAATCTAAAAAAACGCTTTCATCGATTCACTACATACAAAGCGTTTAAATGTTTAAACGTTTAATCATAGAGTAATCGATTGCTTCCTTCGTGTCAAAACATCCGTACTCTTTTTCGCGCACTGATGAGAAAGAGCAGACTTGCGCTCCCTAAAATCAAGCCGGTCAGTGTGAACTGCTGGACGATCGAGAGTGGAAGAACACTTAAGAATGATGACCCCGCTACCGTTCCGAGAGAGAAAAAGGCATAGAACGCCCCGTATGCTTTCCCTCGATTTTGTGGAGAGGTCGATTGAATCAACAACGTATTGATGGCCGGGAATAAAATCGCAAACCCGATACCATATAAGGCAAGTACCCCATATAGGCTTGTTTCTACACCAGATTGTCCAATTAACACCTGGCTCGTCCCGATCATGGCCACCCCAAGTGCGGTCAACTTTGTTGGCGAGAATCGATCGAACAATCGATTCGTCGGTAATAAAAAGAACAGGACGGCGACCACGCCGAACATACTAAGTAGCGTCCCGCTCAACCTTGAATCGTATCCAAGTTCCTGTACGTGGAGCGGTAGTAAAAAGGCGAGTGCCCCTTGAGAAAACATGAGGAAGAAAGCACCCCAATAGGCCCGAATGACTTTCGGATCCGGCTTTTCCTGTGTCCTCTCTTTTTCTCTTATTGTTTCGACCGTTTGACTTCCTCGCATCGTCACAATCGTCACGACGAGAATCACCCAACCAAATAAAGAGACGAATAAAAAGACAGTCGGTGGCGATGTGATGCTAGCGATGATCCCGCTGAACGCTGGACCGATGATGGCAGCTAACCCGACGAAACTACCGGTAATGGCGACTTTCTTACCTTGACGGTTCATCGCGGTGACGTTCGCCGACAGCGTAAATGCAGCTGGGACGATGAGCCCGGCCATAAAGCCGTGAACACACCGTACAAACAGCAACGTGGATGCTGAGTCGACGAATTGATAAGCCAGTAAACTGAAGCTCGTCAGAAACAAGCCGAGAACCAAAACCCGATACGGACCACTCCTGTCAGTCCATATACCGGATAACATATTTCCAAACGTGTTCGTCAACGAATAGATCGCAATGGACAAGCCAGCGATAAACGAAGATGCGCCAACGGATACCGCAAACGTGCTCATGATCGGAAGTTGGGCGAACAAATCAAAAAAGGCAAAAAATACGATGGCATATAATATAAAACGTGGTGGAGTTTTCATCGGACAATTCCTCTTTCCCGTGATCTTATTCTTAGTCTAGCTGGAGCTCCAACCGTTTCATAGGGATGAATGGGTTTAGACACAAAAAATCCCTACAGCCAGAGGCTATAGGGAAAATCGCTTAGTTTGTCACTTCGACGGCTGTGTCGAGAGCGACACGAATCATTTCATCGAACGTCGATTGACGCTCTTCTGAAGTCGTCTCTTCACCCGTCAACAAGTGGTCAGAGATCGTGAGGATCGTCAACGCGTTCACTTTGTGTTTCGCTGCAAGCGTGTAAAGACCTGCTGCTTCCATCTCGATCGCGAGGCAACCGAAATCCGCCCATTTCTTGAAGTGATGGAAATCATCTTGATAGAATTGGTCGGCCGTGAAAATTTGTCCGACTTTGACCGGGATACCCGCCTTCTCTGCGTTCATATACGCACGATGTAGGAGGTCGAACGTCGCTGTTGGCGCATAGTCCATTCCGTTGAAACGGACACGGTTTTGTCCCATTTCACTTGATGCGCTCATCGCGATAACAACGTCACGTACCTTAACATCTTCTTGAATTCCGCCCGCTGTTCCGACACGGATCAAGTTTTTAGCACCGTACGACATGATGAGTTCATTCACGTAAATCGACATCGATGGGACACCCATCCCTGTACCTTGCACTGAGATGCGTTTTCCTTTGTATGTTCCCGTGAAGCCGTACATGCCACGAACTTCGTTATATAATTCGACGTCTTCTAAAAACGTTTCCGCGATATACTTGGCGCGAAGCGGATCCCCTGGAAGTAATACCGTTTCTGCAATTTGTCCTTCTTGAGCTCCAATGTGTACACTCATGTTTGAATTCCTCCTTTAAGCTTGTCGTTGAACTTGTTCCCGAAATTCGTTCGGAGTAACACCGACTTGTTTTTTAAAGACCTTTCGGAAATATTTGTCGTCCGAAAAGCCGACTGCTTGGGCGACTTCATAGATACGCTGTCTACTCGTTTCTAACAGGCGCTTTGCTTCGTTCATCCGAATCGTCAACACGTACTCAGATAGATTCACGCCATATTGTTGTTTAAATCGTCGTGAGATATACTCCCGACTTAAGTAAAACCGTTCACTCATTCCTTGCAAACTCAGTTCTTCCGCAAAGTGTTGTTCAATATACGTCCCGATTTGGGCAATCGGATCTTCACTCGACTCCTTCACCACGTCCGCTAACGCGCGTGACAACGTATCGTTTAATACATCGGGGTCGATCGGCTTCAACAGATAATCAAAGCTTCCGTATTGGATGGCCCGACGCATGTACGAATACTCATCGTAACCTGTCAACACAACGAGCTTAGAGAATGAAGCGTGGTCGTGTACCCACTCCATCAGCTCGATTCCATCACAATGTGGCATTTGAATATCCGATAGAATTAAAGCCGGTCGTTCCTGCTCGATGAGCGCCTTTGCCTCAAGCCCGTTCTTCGCCTCGAGTACAGCCTTCACACCGAACCGTTCCCATTCGCCGAGTAATTTTACCGCTTCCCTTACCGGAGATTCATCATCTACAATCAACACTTTCGTCATGATGCCACCCCTTCATCCGTTGCCGGGAAACGCATCATGATTCGAAAACCGCCTGTTTCAGGTGTAGCCAACATAAATTCTGCCTCCCGATTATAGTTTAACATGAGTCGATCACGAATGTTTCGTAATCCTGTGCCCTCTGTGTCATAAAATGTCGAGTCCCCTTGTTCAATCCGTGACATGACCCGTTCCCACTCTTCCGTCGTCAAAGAACGTCCACTATTCTCACAGCGAATCACGAGTGTCGCCCCTTCCATCCAGACCATCACGTCAAATCGATTCGCCAACGCCGAGCCGTCTCGCTCGAACCCATGTTTGAAAAAGTTCTCTGCGAGCGGCTGTAAAATCATCTTAGGAACAATCAGTTCATGAAGGTCCTGAGGGACTGAAACGTTCACTTGAAACTGATTTGGAAAACGTACGTCTTGCAGGCGAATGTATGAGTTCAAATGCTCGATTTCTCTCTTTAGCGTGACCATCGACTCTTCTGGATGCATCGTATATCGCATCATCGAAGAGAGTTGTGTGATCAATCGATAGACGGTTTTGCCATCTCCCTTTAAAGCGAGTGTACCGATCGACTGTAACGCATTGAATAAGAAATGCGGATTGGTCTGCGCCTGTAAGGCACGTAGTTCATTCGTTCGGTTCTCTAAGGCAAGCTTATACTCCCGTTGAATCAGATCATCGATTCGCTCAATCATCCGCTTGAACTGTCTCCCGAGTACGCCGAACTCATCATTTCCAAGGGAATCGAACGAGACCGTCATATCGCCTTGCTCAATTCGCCAAATGTTCGAGGTCAACGTCTTGATTGGAGTCGTCAGTTTCATCGAGGCGTACGTGGCGCCGATCAACGCCAGAATGAGGGAGATGATTCCGACTAACAAAATAATGAACGATGTTCGTGAAGCCGGCTCAGTCAAGAGCTGATCTGGAATCGACTTCCCGACATAGAACTGCTGATGGTCGAACTCAAACGTTTTCGTGATTTGATGATGTTTTCCATCGGTCGAGAGCGACCTCGGTTGAAACGAAGAAGGAATCTCGCCATCTCCAAGATGGGCGAACACACGATTGTCCTCACCAACGAACCATAGACTTTCCTCCGGACTATTTTGAAGAGAAGCCAACTGTCCGATGAACAAATCTTCCGGGATATCGAGCGACAGAATCGCGAGCGGTTCGTTCGTTTCAATTTTGTCGAGTCTGAAATGGAGGGTGACGACATCTTCTTGCGTCATGATTGGTCCGAAATCATGATACGGGATGAGCGGATGTGACGCTTCAAGCAGGACACGACTTTTCGGATTATTCAACAACTGTCGTTGGACAGCGCTCGGCTCTTTTTTGGAACGTGGCGATACTTTCATTTTATACGCTGCGAATGAATCCATGTCTTCAAGCATCAACAGCTGAATTTGCGCTACGTCTTCCCGGGACAAATACATCGCGAGGAGCGCTCGTCGCACTTCAATCTCCGTTTCTCTCAACGACAGGCCCGGTCCGTATTCCAATATGTCCAATACGTCACGATCCGCGTATAGGCTCGTCGGCAAGCGACTCAAGTCAGAGATATAGCGTTCCATCTGACGTGTTCCCCGTTCAAGCGACCATTCCGTCATTTCTAGACCGCGTTCACGTTCTCGATCCTCCACATACCAAAATGAAATGATTGTCGCGATAATGACCGGCACGATGATGGTCAATGCAATCATTCCCGTTAACTTTGTCCGAATGCTATTCACCGCTATCCCCCCTACCTCATGAGTATATCACGCACTATGCAAACGTTTGCAAAAATCCTAAAAAAGAATCCTCGTTTCTTTCGAAACAAGGATTACGCGACGATTAATACGATTCCATTAAATCAATGAGTTGTGGACCGTGTCCCATTTCTCGCGCCACATCAATCGGTGTCATCCCCTCTTCGTTCTCAATGGTCACGTCTGCACCGTGATCAAGTAAGAGACGGACCGTCTCAGGATCGATGTCGTCATTATAGAACAAGTTATGGAGTGGTGTTTCCCCATATTCGTCTTGAATGTTCACGTCCGTCACGTTTGCCAATTCCGCTTCAATTTCTTCATAACTCGCATTCATGAATGTCAATTCTTGAATCGGCTCCCCTAATTCCATTTCCCAATCCTCTTCGAAATCCTCGCTCATGGCCGATGCGACAAAATCAGATAAATCATCGTTCATGACGAGTAAGGCGATGATGGCTCCGTTTCCGATGACAGTCAATAGAATCATCGAAATGATAGATGCTTTCACATATCCCGCTGTTGTGAACTACTCACCACTTATTTGCTTCACAAATTGAAGTGGGAGCTTCTTGGGAAGACCGTGCTCTTACCAGCCACGATTGTTTACCAAGCTCGTCGGGCAGTCCCTGCCCTGAATGGTTGTTAGTCGGCCAACATCAATAGGTTGAGGCTTGCGTTGATGTCACGGTCATGATGCGCGCCACAGGCACACGTCCATTCACGGACATCCATCGTCTTCTTCTCGCCTTTTGCTCCGCAAGTGGAACAGATTTGGGTCGATGCGAACCAGGGGTCTGCCTTGATGAGCGTCCGTCCGTAGAAGGTACATTTGTATTCCAACTGTCGGACGAACTCGTACCAACTGACATCCCCGATGGATTTCGCTACCTTGTGGTTCTTCATCATGTCCTTCGATGTCAATGTCTCCACGACGATGACTTGGTTCTCGTCAACGATCCGTCTCGACAGCTTATGAAGGAAGTCCTGGCGTTGGTTGGCGATCTTTTCGTGTTTCTTTGCCAGAAGTAATTTGGCTTTTTCACGATTCTTGCTTCCGATCTTCTTGCGTGACAAAGCTCGCTGTGCCTTCTTGACCTTCGCTTCGGACTTCCGGAGGAGTCGGGGGTTGTCAATCTTCTCCGAGACCATCGCGTCGTTCGTCATGACGGCGAAGTGCTCCAGGCCAAGATCAATCCCGACCTTGTTCTTGGCTGGGATCCATGGTTCATCCTCCTGTTCGACGAGGAGGGAGATGAAGAACTTGCCCGTCCTCGTCATCGAAACCGTCGCCGACCGGATGACGCCCTCGAACGGACGATGTTGGGTGAACCGCACGAACCCGACCTTCGGCAGCCGGACCTTGCCCGCCTCGATGCGGATCGTGCCGTGCTGGTTGTTCGTCGTGTAGGAGGCGCGCGACCGCCGTCTCGATTTGAAGGCCGGGAAGCCGGCCGTCCCAGCGAAGAACTTCGCGAACGCGGTGTCGAGGTTCAACTTCGCGTTCGCGAGCGCGAGGCTGTCCGCCTCGGCGAGGAACGGGAACAGGGGCTTGTAGGATGCGGGTGTCGCCGGTTTCCGTCTCGTCCCGTTCCCCGTTTTCGCCTCCTTGCGGATGGCGATGCGGTCCTCGAGCAGCTTGTTGTAGATGAACCGGGCGCAGCCGATCGTCTTGATGAGAAACTCGGCCTGTGCCGGCGTCGGGTGGAGCCTATATTTGTAGCCTTTCAGCATGTCCGTCCCTCCTCCCTTTCGAAGATCGTGATGTGTCCTCCTCATCCGATACCCGCGGAGGGAGAGGAAGAATCTGACGGAATCACGAACCTTTGTTCGTCACATCTGTCACAGGGGGAGAAGAGTTTTGGACCGGGCGATTCATCTCCCACCTACGCTGGGCCACACCCCGAGACGCTTAGAGGAGGGAGAATTCTCGCCTGATTTAGTTAAAGACCGGTACGTTTTCTTCGCCCGCATGTGTCGCAATCGCTGCGATGCGTTTCGGTAACGTCGGATGCGTCGACAACAGTTCACTATATTTCGCGATGAATCCGTTCTCTCGGCTCGCTTCATACAGATAGTCAAACTCATTCACTTCTTTCGCGAGCGGTCCCCCGATCGCAAGTACGGTCAACGCTTGTTTCGCCGCTCCAAAATCTTGAAGATAATGCGCCGCCATCCGGTCGCACGTATATTCACAAGCACGCGAATAAGCGGATCCTAAAAACGGGATGATGCTACCAAGTAAGACAACCCATTGTTTTTGAACGTGGTTGCGACGAATATGTGCCAATTCGTGTGCGATGACAAACTCGACTTCTTTCGTCTGTCCAGTACGTGTCAATTCCACGACATCAGAATATAAGATGACCATATTCTTTTGGAAGAATCGCGTGGCGAAAGCATTTAACACGCCACCGGCCTGTAAGATATACACATCAGGCAACAACCGAATCCCCATCTCAGCCCCGACGCGTTGAACCAGCTCATGAAGATCTGTGAACTGACGAGGCGTCACCTTGACACCGTTCGTCCGAATGTACCCAATCTGAATCCAGTGCGTAAACATTGAGAGTGCTACAATCGTCCCGATGATCCACAAGAAAAGACCGAACAGTACGATTCCTAAAATCAAGACGAGTACGCTTGCTGCGACTAATAATGAGAAGTATAAATTTTCTCGTTTATGCACCAAGTTTGAATGATTCATCTAATTTCTCCTTCTTTTTCCAAAATACATGTTTAATTGTACCGTTCTTTCTCGAAGGAACAATGAAAAATATAGAAACTGACGGATTCGTCAGTTTCTAGCGGATGGTGGCTCCGTGCTTTCGTTCGTCGGTTCTGGCGTACATCCCATAAGAAACAATAGTGTCACAATCCCAATTTGACGTTTCATGTCGGTTCGCCTCCCTTTCCTTCATCATACCCTTGTTTTACGAACGCTGTGAAGGTTCCGGTGGGCGGGCCGGCAAACGGGTTGCGATGATGAATGCAATCACGGCCGCAATCATCGCCCCGATGAAGATACTGTTTAGTCCGGTCGCAATAATCTGTTCACCTTGTAGACGGACAGACGCGCTTAACGTCTCCGTCACACTTTGATTGAAGAAGTCTTCCAAAGACACTTGGGATAAGGAGCTGCTTTCTTTAAAATCATTGAGTACGACAAAGTTAAAGACGGCTCCAAAGACTGCTACACCGAGCGTTTGACCGACCGTACTTAAGAAGGAGTTGGTTGCAGTCGCCGTTCCTCGTTGCTGATAGGAAACGACGGTTTGCAAGACGACGATAAACATCGGCTGCGACAATCCGAACCCTACCCCAATCAAAGCCACCGCACTATATACCCAGAAATCCGAGCTTGATTGAGATAAAAGTGTCAACGTGAACGTTCCGATGACGAGTAGCCCCATACCAACCAACGCGCGACGTCTCGGGGAGGCCACACCGAGTGTCCGTCCCCCGATAATCGATGTGAATGTCCATGCAACAGACAACGGCATCAACATGAATCCAGCCTCGGTCGCTGTTTTTCCTAATACGGCTTGCGCCCAAATCGGGATGTAAGCTGACATCGAAACGAGCACCCAAGCCGCAAAGAAGACTGAGCCGTTGATAGTCGCAATCGTCGGTTGCTTGAGCAAATCAAACGGCAATAACGGAGAGGATGCTCTTCTTTCCGATAGGAAGAATCCTCCTAATAAAATAATACTAAGCACGCCACTTCCGACGATGGTCGTCGTCCATTCATTCGTTTCACTGAACGTGATCAAGGCGTATAAAAACGCGGTCGTTCCTCCAGCGAACAAAAGAGCACCTTTCAAATCAATCCGTTCGCTCGTTTCAGCGACGGTTTCTTTATAAAAGACGATAATCATGATAAACGAGAGTAACGCAAATGGCACGTTTAGTAAGAAGACGTAACGCCAAGACAACGTTTCGACCAAAAATCCACCGATAACGGGACCGAGCACACCTGATACACCCCAGACCGCACTTAGAATGCCTTGAATTTTCCCACGCTCTTCGTATTTATATAAATCTCCAATAATCGTCATCGAAATCGGAAGCACGGCTCCGGCCCCGAGACCTTGCAGCGCCCGAAAGACAATGAGTTGTTCCATCGATGTCGCTAACCCACATAACAATGAAGACACGGTGAACAACCCGATTCCAAACAACAGGACACGCTTTCGCCCGAATAAGTCTGCCACTTTTCCATAAATCGGTGTCGAAACCGCCGTAAAGAGTAAGAAGGCGGCAAATACCCAGCTGACGAGTGTCGCCCCGTTCAACTCACTGACGATGACCGGTGTCGCAACCGAAACGACTGTCCCTTCAATCGCTGCCAAAAAGGTTGCCAGTAAGAGGGCAACCGTCACATTTTTTCTCATTCGTTTCATCTCCCCAAAAAAATAGTGGCGTCGGAAGGTTCCGAGCACCACTTCAACTGTCTATTATTTTGTGCGAGCCGCGTCCATTTGACAAGTGTCATCTTTCGATTCGAAAAAGAATTCTCTTAGTCGTTCATATGCGGCTTGTTCATCTTGGACATATACCTTCCCACAAACAGCACCCGCTCGCATCATCCAGACTTCATCTGACAACATGGCGGCAACATCTAGTTGATGAGTTGAAAAGACGATGGTCGCCCCCCGTTCAGCTTCTTGTCGTAATAGTTCGCTGAGCGTATGCATCCACAGCGGATCGAGTCCGTTCGTCGGTTCATCCAACAACAGGATGTCTGGTTCGCTCACAAGAGCTTGAGACAACAAGAGACGTTGCCGCATCCCTTTTGAGAGCTCGGAGACGCGCTTCTGCTTATGCTCATCTAGACCGACTCGTCGAAGAATCTCAGGATTCGGACGGGCTCCCTGCAAGATGGAGTAATAGGAAAATGTCTCATCAACCGACCATGCATCGTCAAAAGAGAAGTCATCCGGCATATATCCGAAGCTTTGATTGTATCGCCTACGTTGCTTGATCGTATAGCCGTTCAATTGAATGACACCTGTACTTGGTTGAATCGTACCATTCATCAGATTCAACAGCGTCGATTTCCCTGTACCATTGCTTCCACATAGCGCTACGATTCGCCCAGGCATGATTTCTTCATGAATAGGATGAAGTGACCACGTATCACCATATTTTTTCCCTACGTCCATACAGTGAATCATGACGATTTCCTCCAAACTATGATTGAAGCAAGACTTAACAAGAAACCACTCATCGTAAGTAAAACACCCCAAACTACTGCATAGCCAATCGGTCGATGCATCCAATTCAACAGATGGAGATAGACATCCCCAAACACATCTGAAGAGGATACAATCGTACTGGCCCATACACGCATCAAGTCAAATCCATTCAGAAACAGCGCCACAATCATGCCGTTCACTTGCATACCGTAAGGAAGCCAGGAAACGATGGTCACGAGAAGCGTTGGCCAAAGCAACACGAGGATTGTCCATGTGAGGAAGGCCAGTAACATCGCTCGAATCCGCTTGCGCGCGATTAGTCCAAGCAAGGTTCCGAGCGCTGTCGCGTAGATTGTTAATCCAATCGCGTAGGAAAACAAAATCATCCAAGTCTTACCTGATTGTCCGACAACGAGCGAAGCAATGAGGAAAGCCAACAGCAGAATAAGTCCTTGTGTCACGAGAAATGAACTGAATCGGACAAAAATCAACTTCCATTTAGGATAGGTAAATGTTGAGAGGAGATTCAATCGCTTCGATTCCTGTTCCTGTCCCCAATGAAGCGCTGTCGTCAATAAGATGAAAAGAGGAAGTAACAGACCGAGCACCGTGATGAGCGTTGCACTTACGTTTGTATAGTCCGCAGCAACCGGTAGTGCTTGTCCAAGTCCTCCGAGTAGAACGAGCGTGAGAATCCATATAACTAAAAATACATAGTTCTCACGCTGTCTCAGACTCCGCGCCCATTCCATTCGCCACAGTGACATCGATTATTGCCCTTCTTCTGTATCCATGTCCATTTCGCTATCTTGATCCATTGAGCCTTCGCCATCCATCTTCATGTGCATCTCGCCGCGCTCCCACGAATGGTCTTTCAATTGATCGAAGTCCATCATATCTCCACCATTCTCTTCGATATAGGCTTCAGCATCAGCCTCTTTTGCGAACGAGAGAATATTGTACGCCATTGGTGTTTTTGATTCTTTGTCGTACACGAAAATCGCTTCGTCTAATTCGACCCAATCTTTCGTATTGAAATCTTTCACGTACATCGCAGCAATATCTTCTTCTTTTTGTTCAGGATACCAATCACGCATGAGACAACCGATGTCATCAAACGCATATCCCTTTTCGTTTTCCATGATGGCTTCCGCTGCGAACTGCTTATCCATGATTTTCATTTTACACACTTCGCACTCTGTTTCGCCCCATTTGATTTCAAACGGTTCTGCCGATGCACTCGAACATGCCCCGAGTGCCAATGATAGTCCTGCGATAGATAATAATCCTGCTACTTGTTTATACGATTTCATGTCGTTTCCTCCCAAATATCCAAATGATGATAAGTAACATGATACTCCCTAAATTCCAAATCGAACCGTTCCACTCCCACCTTGCTGTATAGGTTTGCGGTGAAAGGTCCGTCAACGATACATCGTTCGGACTTCTCAGAATGTTTTCTAACAGGAGAAGTCCCGGGGACCCGTACAATAATTCTAGCGCTTCATATGAATCGGTTAATAAGAACAAATACGGTTCGGTTTGAAATGGGATTTCGCTATACCCGTCACGATCTAGGTCCAACGTCGTCCCACCCCAGACATTTCCTTGTACAACGTTGTCATGCGACTCGACCATCGTCACCGGTTCACGATTTCCTAACAGGTTATTTTGAAGAATCATCATCCCCGTTGCTTGCTTGAATTGAAAGCCGATATCGTTGCCGTTAATCGTATTCCGTTCAAGAATCGTTCCTGCCGACTGCTCCGCGAACAAGCCGATATGATTTCCAGATATATTCGTCATCTCGATGGTCGTGTCGATTGCCTCATAGAGCATCAGCCCCGTCGCCGTTCCACCGAACTGGTCGTGTACATTCCCATTTTTAAAGACGACTCGATTCGTTCCCATAATCATCGCACCGGTCAAATTATGATGGAGTTCGGGCACCGAAATCACCACGTCAGTCGGAAACATCAAGTGAATGCCGTAGCGTGAATGCGAAACGACCGGTCGAACAATCGTATGCTGAGATCCATTCTCTATGTATATCCCATCTCGCACGTCCTTCACTACAACACCTTGCAGTTCGGTCGCTTCACTATTGAGGATTACCATCCCATCTGCCTGTCCATTCCCATCAATGGCCATTCGTGTGACACGAACCCCGTAACTATCCTCAATCGAAATTCCTGTTCCCGCAGACTCAATCGACACATCAAGCAGTTGATGTCCGAGACCAGATACTTGGATGGCTGGTACATCGTCGTTCTCACATTGTTGTACTGATACACGTTCGAGAACAGCACCGGTTCCACGCATGATAAATGCGGGCTGGCCACAACTCGTATATGTTTTTCCGCCTCCATCCACATGCTCATTCGACTCAATGACGATAGGTTCAGTCAACGGAATCGAGTGTTCTGCCGCCTCTACCTGTGTTGCCCAACACAAAAATAGGATACAACTCAATATTCGTTTCATGCCCCCTCCTTCTCATAAGCGCTTACAACATCCATTCTACTGAAACCCCCACCGGTATGTGTGTGGTTTATATGGGATTCCTGTGACAATTTCTTCATAAAAAAAACACAGACGGTGAAGGGGTCGTTTCACCGTCTGTGCCATGCTTATTTCACTTTATCTTGCCATACTTTCGTGAAGTCCTGAAGCATCTCTTCACCTGTTTTTTGTCCACCGACATATGCCTGCATGAGGGCACCATATTCGTTCACGGCACCATCCGGATACTTAAACCAGTTCCAAGAGATGGTCTTCCCTTCATTCGAATATGCCAAAATATCGTCTGCGAGTGGTCCAAGGTCGTTGGCTTCAATCGACTTGAAGGCAGGGATGAACTTGAACTTGTTGACCATGTAGTCTTTTCCTGTATCCGACGTCGCCATCCACTCTAAGAAGTCTTTCGCTTCTTCTTTATACTTCGAGTTTTTGTTGACGACCCAGTTGTTCGGGACGCCGACTGGAAGTCGGTCCATCTTCTCCGCATCGTCATTGATTGGGATCGGGACGAAGCCCATCTCCATATCTGGATTTACGTCGAGGATCATTTGCTGTGCCCAGTTCCCTTGTTGGAGCATTGCCGTCTCTCCTTGGGCGAACTGTGTGACTTGAGTATTGTAGTCCGTCGTCAACGGATTTTTGTTTCCGTATTTAATCGTCAAATCAAACAATTTCAAAAACTCTTGGAACTGCTCATTGTCTTCAAACTTCGCTTTATTCTCGTTGAGCGCTTGAATAAATGCATCTGGGTCGTCTTGTTGCGCCATCGGAATGTTCAACAAGTGGATTCCTAAAATCCAGAACTCTGCATAACCGACAGAGAACGGTGTGATTCCCGCTTGCTCAAGTTTCTCAGCAGCATCTGTCAGTTCCGAGAGTGTTTTCGGTAATTCTTTGATTCCCGCTTTTTCAAATAGTTCTTTATTATAGATAAATCCGTAACCTTCGAGATTCATTGGCATTCCGTACAGTTTACCGTCCATCGTCATCGGCTCTTTGGCGACTTCTGTCAAATCTCCGACCCATTTTTCGCTCGAGAGGTCTTCTAATTTGTCTTTCCATGTTTGTGCTTCCGTGAATCCACCGTTGTTGAAGATATCCGGTTCATTTCCTGAGGCGAATTGTGATTTGAGGGCCGCACCGTAGTCTGCTCCACCACCGACGGTTTGAACCGTGACTTTCACACCCGTCTCCTCTTCATACTCTTTTGCCATCGCTTCAAGGTCTTTCGCAATCTCTGCTTTGAATTGGAAGACGTTTAACGTGACGTCTTTTTTGTCGCCACTATCTGCATTCCCTTCAGAAGAACCTTCGTCCGTGAGTGATCCGCCGCCGCAAGCCGCGAGTGATAAGACCATTCCAGCCGTCATGACCGCTGTAGACAATTTCCACTTCCGTTTCATCTCATTTCCTCCCTTAACCTTATCCATCTTTACAAACTCAACTTTAAATGAAAACGCTTCCACAATGTAGGTGTCAAAATTGACGGATAGGGTGGAAAATGTTGCACAGAAAAACAGGACTCTTTTTTCGAGTCCTGTTCCGTGTTTCTTCTTATTATATTACAACAAGCTGATGCCAGCTTCTTGGCACGACTGAATGACTTCTTGCGGCCAGACCGATGTTTGCACTTCCCCGATATGACGTGCGCGCAACAGATACATCGCGACACGTGATTGGCCGATTCCGCCCCCGATTGTAAGAGGAAGCGTTCCTTCGAGCACGCCTTGATGGAATGGATACGCGCGCTTCTCTTCCGCATCTGCTTTCTTCAGTTGCGCATCAAGTGCCACTTCGTCGACACGAATGCCCATCGATGACAGTTCAAATGCTGACTCGAGCTCAGGGTGCCACACGAGAATGTCTCCGTTGAGCGACCAATCATCATAGTCTGCCGCTCGTCCATCGTGTTTCATACCTGAAGCGAGAAGATCTCCGATTTGTGAGATGAAGACCGCACCGTACTCTTTACAGATAGCCGTTTCACGTTCTTTCGGCGTCATGGTCGGATACGTATCCTCCAACTCCTGACTTGTGATGAAATGAATCATTTCCGGAAGAATCGCTTCAACACCGTACGCTTTCTCTACTTCTGCTTCTGTTTCACGGAGCGCAGCGTAAATCGACTCCACCGTTGCTTTCAAATATTCCATCGTCCGTTCTTCTCGAGCAATCACTCGTTCCCAGTCCCACTGGTCGACGAATAAAGAATGTGTCGCGTCGAGTTCTTCGTCGCGTCGAATGGCACGCATCTGAGTGTACAATCCTTCACCGACACCGAATCCGTAACGACCGAGCGCTTCACGTTTCCATTTCGCGAGTGACTGAACGATTTCAAGTTCATGTCCCGGATACATCGTATCAAACTGAATGATACGCTCCACGCCGTTTAAGTGATCGTTGACCCCACTCGCCGACTCGACGAATAGCGGTGCTTGTACTTGAATCAGTCCGAGTTCACGTGAGACTTTCTCCTCAAAGAGTGCCTTTACTGCTGCAATCGTCTGCTGTCTTTCTTTCATCGTGCTTGTTGCTGTTGTCATTTTCCGTTTCCTCCAATTGTGGAATATTTGAAAATGAAGCCATGAAAAAAAGCCCTCCATTCCCATCGAACATGGGACGGAAGACTTCGGTTCCGCGGTGCCACCCAAATTAGTAGACGAATCTACTCACTTTTTCGAGACAATCATCTCGTAACTCCGATAACGGGGAGCGGTCCGGCTACGTCTACTGGCAAAGCGTTCGGGTAGCGACTCCAGGAAGTTTTTCGACGAAGGGTTAAGACCGGGCTCACACCACCCCCGGATCGCTTGGCTCACTACCTTCGTGTACTCGTCCTTTCGACGTCGTTCACAATTGAATTGAGTTCATTATTATAAATATTCAGATTAATGTCAACGATTTTTTTCAAAAAAAATAATCCTCCGTGTAGCGAACGGAGGATTCCCTTGGGAGGGTTATTTAATCGAACCACTTGTGATCCCTTTGATGATATGCTTTTGCATGCCGAAGAAAAAGACCAGAAGGGGAACGATTCCTAACACTAAACCTGCTAATGCCAAATCCCATTGTTTCGTGTACTGTCCAAAGAAATAGAATGTCGCGAGCGGGATGGTCCGTAACTCGACATCACGAAGAACAAGCGATGGTAATAAGAAGTCATTCCAAATCCATAGGCTGTTCAAGATGACGATTGTCACCGTGATCGGCTTGAGAAGTGGAAAGACGATGCGCCAGAAGACACCCCATGTCGAGCAACCGTCGATGATGGCGGCTTCTTCAATCTCCTCAGGAATCGACTTCATGAATCCGTGATAGAGGAACACTGAGATACCAGACCCAAACCCTAGATACATGACGATCAGGCCCCAATGACTATTCAACAGACCGAGGATACTCGAAACTTTCACGAGCGGAATCATGATGGACTGGAACGGAATGACCATCGCTGCCACGAACAAGAAAAAGATCATTGTGGAAACCCAATGTTTCGTCCGAACGAGTTTCCATGCCGCCATCGAGGTGAAGATGACAATGACCGCATTCGCTCCGACCGTGATGAGAAGGGAGTTCAAAAAGACACGTCCATAATTCATCGCTTCCCATGCTTCTGTATAGTTTGAGGTCAACCACTCGTTCGGTAAGGCGGACGTATTCGTAAAGATTTCAGCCATCGATTTGAACGAGTTGGCGACAACGTAATAGAACGGGACCAAATAGAGTAGTCCGAGCAAGATGGCGACGAGCTCAATAATTCCAAGGTTCCAAGAATACGTTCCCGGGCGAAGTGGACGCTGCGGGATGCGCTTCGGTGTCTTCTCTACGTTTCTCTCGACATGTTCCAATTTTTCCGTCGTCATGCTTCCACCTCCCGTTTTTTCGTCACGTACACTTGCGTCACCGTAATCGCAGCCACGACCAAGAAGAAGATGACCGCCTTCGCTGACCCGAGACCATAATTGTTATTCACAAAAGACTCCGTATAGATATTTAAGGCTAACATCTCGGTCGATTTGAATGGTCCACCATTCGTGAGCGACAAGTTCGTATCAAACACTTTGAATGACCAAGAGATGGTCAGGAACAAACAGATGGTAATCGATGGCATAATCATCGGTAGCGTGATATGGCGGAGCATCTTAAGACGATTCGCCCCATCAATTCGTGCCGCCTCCATCAAATCAGTCGGCACGTTTTGTAGCGCCGCGATGTAGATGACCATGACATACCCGCCACCTTGCCAGATGGCGACAATCACGATTCCCCAAAATGCCGTTTGCGCATCTCCGAGCCATGGTAATTCGAACAGGCTCCACCCCGTCAACGCACCGATCGAGGCAAATCCTTTTACATAAATGAACTGCCAGATGAACCCGAGAATTAAGCCACCGATCAAGTTCGGCATGAAGAAAATCGTGCGTAGGAAGTTTCGCGTCTTAATGTTCATCGTCAATAATAGCGCTAATGAGAAACCGACGATATTCGTCAATAGGACAGACACAAGCGTATATTTCGTCGTAATCCAAAAAGAAGCGCGGAACTGCTCATCTTCAAAGAACAAGCGATGATAGTTATCCAATCCAACAAAGTTCAGTTCTCCGGTGACACCGTTCCAGTCAGTGAAACTATAGTAAATGCCATTAAAAAATGGGATGAGTACGATTGCGACAAATGCCAGAAAAGCAGGTCCGACAAATGCTATAAAACTCGCAGGTTTCTTCCAATTCCTTCTGCGTTTCGTCCGTTTAGTAGTCTCATTCATGTGTATCGCCTCCACTATCAATGTACCGTGTCAGACCTTTTATGAAAACGGATACATTTGACGGAAAGGGTGGAAAATATTGAACGGAATGAATGAGTTTGAAGGCGTGATGAGTTATGATAAAATCAATGATATTACGAACGGATTGAATATGTTTTGCCTTGATTCATATTTTAGTCCGAAATACCCGAATGATTTTTAGAGATTAAAAAGATATCGTTCGACAAACGGAGGGGCTTTTTGAATGACAACGACGAAACCACTATCTGACCTTACGATTGCCCAACAAGCTAAAACTTTGCCGATTAAGGACATCGCAGCAAAAATCGGATTAGATGAAGATGATCTAGATCTTTACGGGAAATATAAAGCGAAACTTTCTTACGATGTCCTCGAACGTGTGAAAACGCAGGAAGACGGAAAACTCGTTCTCGTCACAGCGATCAATCCGACACCAGCTGGTGAAGGAAAATCAACGGTAACAGTCGGTCTCGGACAAGCGTTGAACCAGTTGGATAAACAAGCAATCGTCTGTCTGCGCGAACCTTCACTCGGTCCGACGATGGGTCTAAAAGGTGGCGCTGCTGGTGGTGGCTTCAGTCAAGTTCTTCCGATGGAAGACATCAACCTCCACTTCACAGGTGATATGCATGCGATCACATCGGCCCATAATACGATCAGTGCCATGATCGACAATCACTTGCATCAAGGAAACGACCTTGGGATCGATGTCCGACATATCGTCTGGAAGCGTGTCCTTGACTTAAACGACCGCGCACTTCGTCATGTCACGGTCGGTCTCGGTGGTCCTGCTCACGGAGTCCCTCGTGAGGACGGATTTGATATTACCGTCGCTTCGGAAATCATGGCGATTCTCTGTCTGGCCGATTCATTGGACGACCTCGAAGAACGCATCAAGCGAATCGTAGTCGCCTATGACCATCAAAAAGAACCAATCACGGCAGAACAAATCGGGGCGGCCGGGGCGGCGACGTTACTGTTGAAGGAAGCCTTTAAACCGAACCTCGTCCAAACGCTCGAACAAACGCCTGCACTCGTTCACGGCGGACCGTTCGCAAACATCGCGCACGGATGCAACTCATTGATCGCAACGAAGACTGCATTAAAGCTTGGGGAGTATGTGGTGACAGAAGCTGGGTTCGGTGCCGACCTCGGGGCAGAAAAGTTCTGTCATATCAAATCTCGAGTCGGTGATTTGAATCCGGATGCGGTCGTACTCGTTGCAACCGTTCGTGCTCTAAAAATGCACGGTGGCGTTTCAAAAGATCAACTTCACATCGAGAATGTCGGTGCAGTCGGCGAAGGATTAAAATTACTCGCCAAACACATCGATACGATGAAAAAACTCGGTCTGCCTACGGTCGTCGCATTGAACCGTTTCAATTCAGATACAGAAGAGGAACTTGCAACCGTTCTTGATTGGTGTGCGGCACACGGTATTCGTGCTTCGCTCAGCGAAGTGTGGGCAAACGGCGGGCTTGGGGGGCGACAATTGGCCGAAGCAGTCATTGACGCCGTCGAGTCGAACGAAAGTAAACTGACGCCTCTATATGAGTTGACCGATTCAATTGAACAAAAGATTAAAACCATTGCGAGAGAAGTATACGGTGCTGCAGACGTCGTGTTCACCACCAAAGCACAAAAGCAAATGAAAGATGTGCAGGCGAACGGCTGGTCGGACCTTCCCATTTGTATGGCGAAGACACCGTTCTCCCTCTCAGACGACCCTTCAAAATTCGGTTATCAACAAGGATTCACCATCACCGTTCGCGAATTAAAACCTTCAGTGGGAGCAGGATTCCTTGTCGCCTTAACTGGCAACATGTTAACGATGCCAGGGTTACCGAAACATCCAGCGGCTCTCAATATGGGAATTGACGAATCTGGAAAAGCAATCGGCCTTTTCTAATAGGGGGATGACACATGATCGTATCACAGTTGACGTATCCTGACGGGTATCAAACAGAAGTCATGCACGTTCAGGCAGAGCAATCGATTGGAAAAATATTCATGTTTCATGGGATGCTCGAACATCACGAAAGATATATTGAGTTTGCACAGTTTATGGCAGATAATGGCTATGACGTATTTGTGTGTGACTTGCGTGGTGCAGGTACAAGCGCTCATGATCAACAGTCTTATGGACACCTTGCTCCTGGCGATGGCTTTCAGCAACTTGTCGAGGATGCTCGATATCTAATCGACCGTTACGAGGATGGGCGCCCTACTTATGTGTTAGGTCACAGTTTCGGTTCCCTGCTTGCTCGTCGACTCGGTCAAATCATGGGGCATGCCTTGGCTGGATTGATTGTCGTCGCCCCGCCCCCACATCCTGGGGTCGCAGGTGAAGTGGGACATCGTTTAATCGCTACCGTCATGAAACGGAAAGGTGCCACCCATCAATCACATTTCTTTGAACGCCTCTTGTTCGGACGTTACAACCTTAAGTTTTTACCTGCTCGAACGGATAGTGACTGGCTCTCAAGTGTTCCAGACGAAGTCGACTCCTATCTCGCCGACCCAAACTGTGGCGGTCTGCCTTCCCTCGGTTTTTTACATGAAGTGACACGTGCTTCCTTAGATGTCACCACGGCTGCACGGATTCATGAACATCCGAAGTCCCTTCCAGTTCTGTTCGTTGCCGGAGTGGACGATCCTGTCACGCATGATGGTGAAGGATTGAACGGAATCATTAAGAAGTATCGAAATGCGGATGTCGAACTCGCAGTCGTCACATACGACAATGCCCGACATGAAATTCTTCGCGAAGCGCACCGTGAACAAGTGTGGTCAGATATTCTTACTTGGATGAAGCAAAATAGAATCCATTAATTTACTCAATCCCCTTTTATAAGGGGATTTTTCATTTACCTGATTTTAGAAAAAATATTTTAAGCATTTACCTTTTTTGAAATTCTGCTTCTTCTTTCCAATTTTTAAGTACGTTATACTTAGACCGCAATCACTTTTAATCACGTTTTTTCATCCGAAAGGGGTAACATATTGAAATCGACACTCTCACGATTGGGGGTTGCCACCATCGTCTCAGGTACGATTCTGAGCACCCTTGCGCCTCTCCAATCATACGCAGCAACATCCGAAGGAACAGTCAATACACCCATTTTAAATGTACGGTCTGAATCATCGACATCGTCTTCAATCGTTGGCAAGTTAACAGAAGGAACGACGGTAGACGTATACGCCGTCAACGATGAATGGGCACAAATCAACTTCGAAGGTCAAAAACGATACGTTTCTTCTACGTATTTGACGATCGGCTCATCTATGACAACGGCGTCTACTTCATCTGCTTCATTATATGTAGCTGAAATGAACGTTAATCTTCGTTCTTCGATGTCAACGTCTGCTTCCATCGAAACGGTCATTCCAAAAGGATCACTCGTAACGCATGTCTCAACACATGGTGCTACAGGATCTTGGTATAAAGTACAATTTGGTACATATACAGGATATGTGGCGGCACGATACTTTACCGAAACTAGCCCTACATTTTACGCGTCTACGACAGCCGTTCTATATGACAAGACAGGTACTGGCGCATCGAAAATCGCTACGATTCCAGAAGGTGCGAAAGTCACATACTTAGAATCTTTAGGAACGACGGGATCTTGGTACAAAATCGAATACGGTTCCCTCGTCGGTTATGCACCGGCACGTAACTTTACACCGACTCCGCTTGCTCCAGAAGCGGTCACGACATATTACGCAGTGAAGAATGTCGCGCTCTACAACGGTTCAGGAACTGGTGCATCAAAAATTGCAACAATCCCACTCGGAGCAGAAGTGAAGCGTGTATACGTGAACGGATTGAGTTCATCTTGGTATAAGGTGCAATACGGGGACACGGTCGGCTATGCGGCCGCGCGTAACTTCTCGACATCAAAACCTGAAGCCGTCGTCAAGACAACCTATTATGCCGTTCGAGACCTCGTGTTATATGAGTCATCCGCTTCTGGAGCGGCTCGTCTTCGCACGATTCAAGAAGGGACAAAAGTCGTCCAAGTATCGGATGCCAACTTATCGGACTCTTGGTTCAAAATTGAATATGATGGAGTCACCGGTTTCGCTGCCGCTCGCCATTTTTCAACGAAGGCACCTGAAGAAGTGACGATCACACCATACTTTGCGATTCGAAATGTTGCGATGTATAGTTCGTCTGCAGCCGGAGCGACAAAGGTTGCGACGATTCCATTCGGTGCAAAAGTAGAACAACTTTCGCAAAGCGGGCTTTCTAGCTCTTGGTTCAAGA
Organism: Exiguobacterium sp. s163; assembly: GCF_018617135.1. Taxonomy (GTDB): domain Bacteria; phylum Bacillota; class Bacilli; order Exiguobacteriales; family Exiguobacteriaceae; genus Exiguobacterium; species Exiguobacterium profundum. The sequence continues at coordinate 102,165 of NZ_JACSJN010000006.1, read as the reverse complement.
TTCGTTATGACGGAAAAACAGGATATGCGGGTTCTAGTCACTTCTCATTGAAAGATCCAGAGGTCGTGGTGAAAACAGATTATTACACAACGCGTGACGTCGTTTTGTACAACCGCTCGGATGCAGAAAAAGTGAAGATTGCAATCATTCCGTTCGGTACGAAAGTTCAGCAAGTGTCGGAGCCTGGTCTCACGGAGCGATTCTTTAAAATCGAATACGGTCCGATCACAGGTTATGCGACGGCGGACTACTTCTCGAAAACAGCACCGTCAGACGAACAATATGAAGAAGAACGCCAAGTTCGCATCTATGTAGACGGGAACGAGCCCCTCAACGTTCGTTCTACGCCTGATTCATCATCGACGACTAATAAAGTCGGAACGTTAAGTACGGGAACGATTGTCAACATCAAACCGATTGTCGGTTCGAAATGGGCACTTCTTACGAGCGGGACGTATAGCGGCAACTATATTCATACCGATTACGTCGTACCTGTCACAACGACCCCACCTGCGACAGGCATCACGAAAAAAGTTTCGTATACGAGTTATCCGATGACAGTTCGTCAGATGGCAGACCGTCAAGTGGCTCAATTCGCCCAAACGGATGCACATCGATACGATGAAGCCTACCTACCTCGTGCTTGGGTAAGTGTCAACGGATCGACAGGAAAGATTGTGAAATCTGAGATGACTGTTGTCTCAGGGTTAGGAACCGCTTTGAAGATGACAGCCTCTTCAAGCTCGTCCTCGCTCGTCACCATTCCATATGGTGCGTCAATTCAATACGTTGACCGTTATACTTCGGGGTCAACCGTTTGGTATAAAGTAAAATACGGCACGATGACCGGTTACGTGACACCAAGTTCAGTCGTCGGAACCGCCAACATTTTGAGCCGTCCAATTTTAACATCTCATGCGTACGGTCAAATCAATACTGGTGAAACCGTTACGATTACAGGTCAATCCGGCACATACTATACGATTTCGTATAAACGACCGGCCGGACACAATATCCGAGTCTTTGATAACACTTGGCGTCGTGCATCAGTTGATGATCTTCTCCCATACGTCGATCCTAGCCAGATTGATGCAAACTCTCGATCATTCTATCAATTCTTAGATTTATCGAAGAGCGCCGGGACAACTGCGACAACATTGAACAAGGTCCTCACATCAAAAGGAACGCTCAGCGGACAAGGTCAGGCATTCGTTGATGCGGCTAGTATGTATGGCGTGAACGAAGTGTATCTTCTCTCGCATGCCATCCTTGAAACTGGACATGGTACATCCCTTCTCGCAAAAGGAGTTCCTGTCGATAAAGATGGGAATGCATTAATCAACTCGAGTGGGAATCGGATTTATCCGGAACGTCCTGTTGCCGCAACCGTCTATAATATGTACGGTATTCAAGCAACAGATAGCAACCCTCTTGGAAACGGCGCCAAATACGCCTTCCAACAAAAGTGGTTCTCTCCTAAAGAAGCGATTATCGGAGGAGCTTACTGGATTGGGGCTAGCTATATCAATCACCCGACATATAAACAAAATACGCTGTATAAGATGCGCTTCAATCCTTCTTCACCAGGAACGCACCAATATGCAACGGATATCGGATGGGCCGCAAAACAAACGACAAGCATCTATAATATCTATCAATCACTTGATGCTTACACACTCAACTTCGATGTACCAAAATATCAGTAACAAAAGGAGACACGCGCCTCGTTGGCGTCGTGTCTCCTTTTATGTCCACTTAATCGAATCGATAATGGACTCGATTTCCATCTTTTCATCGGTCACTTGATCGGCTACATAAGTTAAGAATAAAAGCCGTTTCCCGTCGGTCAAGGACCATACATCTAAATGCATCCCATCTTCAATCCCACTTGCGTAGGCCGTTGTCATATCACTCGTTTCAGTCGTGACACTTGGAGCAATCTTCACATCAATCGGGAATTCGCCTAAGAACGTATTCAATTCGCTCATAGCGGATTGTTTTGGTTCTTGCGAATCTTCTGATTCATAGATTGAGATTTGAAGCGTCCCTTGCGCATCCGCTTCTGTCGAGTAAAAACTCACATAGTCTTCCTCTTCGCTGTATTCATAATGTTCCGGATACGTCAGGCGGAACCACCCATCAATTTCGTACTCTTTCATGCTGTTTTCTCCTTTACTTGCTTGAATGCCAGCCCTGTGACCATTTTAGCTTGAAGCGCGTACTTCAAGCGTTCGGTCACGTATAGACGTTGGCTATTTACGTCTTGGGCGATCATATGTCCAAATAAGTTCATGCGGACAGTTTGATTGGATAGGAAATAGAGTCGATCCGCACTCAGCGGACGATATTCGTTCGAATGTTCAAGGTATTCGATTTCAAAGCGACGGAGGACGTTCAGCGCACAGTAACGATCGGTTTTCCCGGTACTCGTATGAAGCTCGACACGAACGAGCTGAACGTCATACGGACAGACATTCATAAAGATAGGTCCCACCCGCTCATGGATCAAGAGGATACCCATATCGGTCTCAATTAAATCTGGCAGGGCTCCTTCATCTTGCGAGATGCTCAGCACGACATACGGTCGGTTTGTCGGTGCAAGCAATTCCCCTTTATAAAATCGAAATCGTTGAATTCCTGTTAGAACCCGGGCACGCCAAGCACTCCCTCGAGCCTCGGCTTCCATCCGATACAACCTCTCTCCACTCACGCTTACTCCCCCTTCACTTGTTTGAGCGCATCGACGAACGTTTCCCATTCTAGGTTGTCACAAACAACCTTATTTTCCAATCCCCATTCTTCATCGATTGTCAAACGTACTTCGTTCGATTGTGCGTGACGGGTGACTCGAAGATCTCCTATTTGAATCATATCCGGATGAATCTCAAACGTCATACTTGGTAATCCGACCCACTTGATTCGATTCGTTCGTAACACAACCTGCCATTCTTGTTCATGATGGATCGAAAACGTCCAACTTCGGAGAGACACCGTCGTGTTCGTTTGTTTCGATTGTTTCAACATTCGAAACCCTTCACCCATCAGTCGTAAATATGATTTTCGCTCACTCATATTTCATTTCTCCCCTTTTTTCTATTATCTGCGTTGTGAATAGGATTCTGCAACCTAAAAAGTTTTTTAAAAAAGGGTTTGCAAATTCCATCGTATATGCTATTATATCAAAGTAACGTTAAGAGTTAATACGTTTCGCGGGTGTAGTTTAATGGTAAAACCTCAGCCTTCCAAGCTGATGACGAGGGTTCGATTCCCTTCACCCGCTCCATATTTTTTCTTTGATGCGGGTGTAGTTTAATGGTAAAACCTCAGCCTTCCAAGCTGATGACGAGAGTTCGATTCTCTTCACCCGCTCCAATATCGACATATACGCGAGAGGATCTCGCACACATACACTGCACGGTTGAGACCTTGCAAAAGCAGAAAGTCACACGACTTTCTGCTTTTTTGTTGTTCCGTCTATTGTTTTGGGGAAAAGAGTGATTGAATCCATACAGACAAGGAGGAACTACATTGATTCAAGCGAAGCTGCAATCTTTTACCGTATACGAAAGCGCGTTGATGCGAACGACATCGACCCTCATCGATACACCAGATGCCCTTTTGTTGATTGACCCGACCTGGCTCCCGGAAGAAATTGCGACAATCCGTCGTGACATCGAATTACACCGTCGGAATCGGCCGCTTTATGTCATCTTCACACATCATCATTTTGACCACATCATCGGAGCTTACGGCTTTGCAGATGCCACCACGATTGCCTCACAGGCTTTCGTCGATGCCGACTCATCTGACCAATTAAATGAGATTCGCAAGTTTTATGAACAATATTATATTGATCACCCGATTCAAAAACCGGACATCGACCTGGTCATCCAACCCGATCAAACGCTTTTAATCGGTTCAGTGCCCGTGACCTTCCTCTCTACACCGGGCCATGACGCGACACATATGTCGGTTCTCATCGAATCCATGAATCTTCTCGTTTGTGGAGATTATGGGTCTAATGTCGAGCCACCGTTTATCGAACACGACCCAACCGCCTATCTTGATACGCTACAAACCATACAATCACTCATCTACGAACATGAGATTCGTTGGTTCGTACCAGGTCACGGTGACTTGTGCGACAACCGAAGTCACATGATTGAGCGATTGAGTGCGGCGGAAGAGTATATCTTGGCACTCCCTGAAGAACGCCACTGGTCTCCTGCATGGCCAAAGCACGCCTTTTTTGACCGTGTTCATGAACGGAATCGAAAGATGGTGGAACAAAAAGAGACCGATCGCCGGTCTCGACAACAAGATATATAAAAAAATCGCAACGTCTCCCCAAGACGTTGCGATTTCCCCCTATGTAGACCTATTTCTTTGTGACGCGTTCTGAGCGGACCGTGAACATACGGTCAACCCCATAGATCGTTACTCCCGTCAGAGCGAGTAACCCAATCATTGCAGAAGAAAACATGACCATCCCCCCATTGTTCACAGTTTCGTCATAATCACCCCGTGGTTTCATTATAAAAGACCATTTCAAAAAAAGAAAGCGTTTTCTTCAAACTTTCTTCACATTTCCCGCATTTAACCTCTATCGTTTTTTGATACAACGTCCCTATAGTGATTAGACAGACACGTGTAAAGATGTGTAGCTTTTGTGGAATTTGGGAATACATGATGTAAGGATAAAGAGAGACAGAAGCTGCTCGTCGAGGAGGAAGAGGTATGATTAAGTACGGTACATTGGTACGAATCGAGGGAAAATATGCCGTGTTGAGATGGAACAACGGCTCAAGTTTCATCCCTAGACGATTCCTACCATCCGAAGCACGTGTTGGTGATACAATCATTCGAGACAACCATCATTACTATCTTGAAGAAGATATGACCCCTAACTTTGACGCATTGATCAAGCAACACTATAAAAGCTGAACGGTCTGCCCTCTCTAACCGGGCAGTTCGTTCAGCTTTTTTTCGATTGAATCATTCTGAGATGTCGTCGATTTGTTGCTGAAGCCACGCCTCGTCTACCGGACCCGTTTTTTTCGCCATGATGATCCCTTTTGCATCTAGAACGTACGTCGTCGGTAATGCGACAACTCGATATTGTTGCTCGACAGCGGCCTCTTCATCTAGCAAAATCGGAAAATCAACGGGATACTCATCTAGGAATGCCTCCACGTCCTCTTTTCCTCGTCGCTCATTTTTGGTGACGTTCACACCAAGTACTGGGATGCCTGTCGCTTCTTCAAACGATACGAGTTCAGGAAACTCATCCCGGCACGGCGGACACCAAGAGGCCCAGAAGTTAATGACGACCGGCTGTCCTTGGAACTCAGAAAGGGTCAAATTCTCCTCATCTAACGTATTCAAAGTGAAGTCCGGGGCTTGTTGCCCCACTTCAAGTCCTCCTAATACCGATTCATTTTGGACGATCGGAACCGCTTCTTCTTTCTTTTGTGTCATCATATATTCCTCGTAGCCTTTATATGCGAGGCCAGCAATCAATAGAAGGATCAGCGTTCCAATACCAATTCTTTGTAAGCGCATCATTTACCCCTTGTTTGTTTTACTTAAGATTTCTACACTTAACTTATCATAAACCCGTAAAGGAGCGTATGGATTGTGCAACTTCAAAACGAGAAAATACAGATAACCTTAAAGGCACAAGGTGCTGAGATGACGAGTTGGAAAGTATCCGGAACTGAACTCTTATGGCAAGGGGACCCGACCTATTGGGGACGACAAGCCCCGATCCTCTTCCCGATTGTCGGTCGATTGCTCGATGATCAATATGTATATGAGGGAAACACCTATACGATGAGTCAACACGGATTCGCTCGGGACGCGATGTTCGAAATCGAATCTTCGACTGCCACGTCGGTCCGCTTCACATTGAACGATACATCGGAATCACGTCAACACTATCCATTCCCATTCACACTGACCGTGTCCTATCAACTTGTGGGCGAAGAAGTGATTGTGACGTATCGCGTCCATAACCCGGGCGAAACGACGTTACCGTTTAGCATCGGTGGTCATCCTGCATTCAATATTCCGTTCATGGGCGGGACATTTGAAGACTACGTGATCGATTTCGGCGAAATCCGCTCCCTCGATCGCTATTTGCTCGAGGGCCCTTATTTAACAGGCGCGTATCAACCACTCGGAGAACGTCAGTATATCCCCCTCACTCGGTCGTTATTTGACGACGATGCACTCATTTTTGAGAAAATTGAGTATGCTGCACTCCGACATCAACCAACCGGCGCAGCCATCGTGATGGAGAGTCCCTCTTTCACGCATTTCGGCATCTGGTCTCCGCCGCAGAAAGACGCTCCGTTCGTCTGTTTGGAACCTTGGTTCGGACATGCGGATTATAAAGGCCATCGAAAAGATTTCCTACACAAAGAAGGGATCCAACTCCTCCCACCAAACGAAACGTTCGAAGCGAGTTATACATTATATATGGAAAACTAAAAAATCAATCCGACGTCTTGTCGGATTGATTTTTGATTTAGAAGCGATCGTCTTGTTCGGCTTCATATTCTGACACCGGCTTTTTCATGATGAGTGCCAGAATGATATAAATGAGGAGTCCCGGGCCACCGAGAAGCGCCATCGCCACGAATAGGACTCGCATAATGGTGACGTCCACCCCTAGATAGTTTCCAAGCCCTGAACAAACACCGGCAATCATTTTATTGTTTGGGTCTTTATAAAGTTTCCGTTCCATATCATCTTCTCCTCAACTCATTATGATCGTTGTGGTCGACGTAATGTCGTTCTTCCGCCGTTCGCAACCTCTCCACGCCCTTCAAAGTCGAGCGCTTCATTAATCGGTGTGCTTCCAGACTTGATTTCGATTCGCCGACCGTACAGACCTCGGTTGTCGAGAGACGCTGCGATGACAGTCGCGACATCGGTTTCGGAAATCGTCGCACCATCCGCATCACTCAAGTCCTCTGATGCTTCGATTGAACCTTTACTCGGTTCATCAACAATGGTCACTGGGCAAATGATCGTATAGTTCAAACCGCTATGTTCGATATACTCGTCAGCGGCATTGTTAGCTGACAGAAAGTTAAAGAGTTCTTTCGGTGCAGCGTTCGGTTGATCAGCGCCATAGGCACTGAGTAAGACAACATGACGTACCCGTTCTTTCTTAGCGGCATCGATGGCATTCATCGCAACGTTTCGGTCAAGCAGTTCAATTTCAGTGCTCGAACCATCCGCGCCAGCAGTTGCCGCGATAATAACGGCATCTTGTCCACTTGTCGCCTCATGTACTTTCTTCTCGAGTTCTGTCTCGACATCAACCGTCAATACGTGTGCACCCATTTTCTCGTACTCTGCTTGTAGTTCAGGATAACGAATTAAAGCGGTCACTTGATGGGTTTTCGCCAGGCTTTTCAATACACGTTTCCCGATCTTTCCTGTTGCTCCAATGACTAAAACTTTCATTCAAATTTCCCTCCTCAAAAGAGTAGTTCATTTGTTTAAATTTCCTCTTTCAAGTCAGAATCAAACCCTTTTCTTAAAATTATCTGACAGTACCCCAGACAGATAAATCAAGGGCGTCTCGAATCGCCTGCACGCTCTCTTCTAACGGTTCATAGTAATACACGTTATTGATATAAGCATCTTGACCCTCGACTTGCATCTTATTCACCTCAGGATTCGAAATCATCGTCAATCCGACAGATGCCATTTGCAAGACGTTCATCTCAAGTCCCATTTCTTCTTTCATGAAGCGGTACGTCGCCGGAATTTTTGTCCAACCTGAAGGGCTTGCCAGCTTTTCAGCGACAGCTGTCATGACCTCCGTTTGACGATTCGAACGCGCTCCGTCTGTATCCGATTTACGGTGTCTCGCATACGCCAAGGCCATGTCTCCATCCATTGCATAGGAAACACCTTCTGTATACTCATACGTCTGGTTGAACCCTTTCTCGCTAAACGAATGCGTCGCCGTGACATTCACCCCACCAATCAAATCAATCAATTCCATGAACGATTCGAACGTGATGACGACTTGTCCATCGACTGAGGCATCGGTTAGCCCTTCCACGGCACCAATCGTACACTCTGCGCCGCCGAACGCGAACGCATGCGTAATTTTGTCACCTTCCCGTTCAGGTTCACATGGAATCGCTGTATACGTATCACGTGGAATCGATACGTTCTGAACAGTCCCAGAACGTGGTACGAACTCCATCAACTGCAGGGAGTCTGTACGAGATCCTGACAACGATTCCCCTACCCGCGCATCGCTCCCCATAATGAGGAATGTGAATGGAGCAGTCGCAAAATATCCAACAATCAGTAGCATCGCAAGTAGGAAAAGGACAGCTTTCCCTTTCCATTTACGCTTTCGTTTCGTTGGTTGTTTAGACGCATGATCCATTTCTCGTTTAGCGGGAGTAGATGGTTTCGATTGTCTCGTCGTCTGTCGGGATGTTGGACGAGATGATTTCCGTTTCGAAAATAATGAAACCCGGGGCAGTCGTTTCCGACTTGACTTTGCCGTCCCATTTTTTGTCCTTGGAGATTCTTTCGTTTGTTCATTTAAAAAGGGATGTTCTGATTGGCGCGTTACCCGTTCACGCTGTTGTTCAGATTGTGCATGTATAGATGGATCGTCCGCTTGACCATGGTCCACACGAGACGATTCGATTTCTTGTTGTTCTAATTCGCGCTTTCTACGTTCGACACGCGATAAATGTTGTTCATCTTTCATCATTATGATCCTCAACTTTATCAATTTTTCTCTATTATCCCGAACCAGCCATCATCTGACAACGTTTCTTACGAAAATCCGTCTTAAGCATGAGAGCGAATGGTTGTTTCAGATGAAAAGCGGGAAAGGAATAATAATTGGTTTCTGCCCAAATCGAGATTGCCTACGAAAAGTTTGACTGAAAGGAGGAGAGCTGATGCGCATCGGAAAGTTACGCGTATTGTTAGAGCAGTATGGCGAGGCGACGTTACGCGATTTGCTCGTCGAAATGTACCGTCATACTCCTAAAGATGTGATTGATGATCAAGATTTTGATTTTATGATCAGCCAATTCACGCGCTATAAAGAGAAAAAAAATTCTGAAGAGCGACATTCGCTCTCGCAAACCATCACCTTGGCTGAACGGTTTGTTGATTCTGCGTACGAACATTTGTACATTCGTCCGAATCAAGTCATGTCAGAACGCGACCAAAAAAATTGGTACATTCATGCTAAAAAAATCATTCGCGATTTAGCACATTACGCCGAGGAATACACAGAAGCACGTACGATGTATGAAGAAATGTTTTACCTCCTCTCTACATCAGCTGGCGAAGAACCGCTCTTCTCTACGAGTGACCCGTTTCGCCTTTTAAAAATTTCACAAGTCACCATGCTCAAGCAACTCATTCACTACTATCAGCTCGATGCCCCGATTGATACCGTTTGGATTGACCGCGCCCTATACACCGCACTCTACGTGCCAAAAGATGTTGATTCTACACGAATTGATTTACTCTCAACGCTACCCATCGAACACAGTCATGCCAATACAAGAAAACTCCTTCACTCCCGTCTCTTAAAACTTTGCGATCGGATGTTAGAGAAGTCCCAAACAGAGGATACCGCGCTCGAAAACTATCAAGCGCTTAAAATGTTAGAACTCCGCCTTCTCGTCGCTGAAGGGAATTTGAAAGAAGCGGAACAAAAATTGTTCTCTGAATATATCCCATTCTTTTCTCATCGCTCCGAACCATTTCGGGTATATGTCGACTTTTTAGAGAGTCACGGACACACTAGTGAGACGAAGCGCTTAAAACGAATTGCTAAAGAAAAGCGAATCCGATTTTAAAAAAAGGGAGTCAATCGATGGGATCGATTGACTCCAATACATGATATGAACGAGGGGTGTTCATTTGAAAAGGAGGACAGAAAGTTGGTGCAGAACTTTCTTCCTACACATATAAGTATAAGGGAACGATTGTAACCGTTACCAAATCACTTATTGCATTTTTGTGAACGTTTTCACGTTATTCAATCGTGTTCATCATGCCAAGTCCGATGACAGATAACAACACAATTAATACGAACAAATACACCATTTCATTCGGCGATTGAAATCCTTCATGAATTTCTACATCTTCTTCGACAATGATATTTTCATGAATGACGACCGGTTCTGTCTCGGCCATGGCTGCAGACGGTGTTACCGTCAACCAAAGCACAGAAACCAGAATCAGTTGATAAATGTATTTCATCATATACTCCTACTCCGTGTTTTCATTGTGTTTAAGTATAGCACGTCTCAACCGTTCGTTGCGCTGACATTTGATGAATCTCACAGATGAACGATGAAACGAAATCCATTTCATCGTATTGGGCGGATATGTTCTATTTTACTCGAACCTTTTTCTTACGTAATTGATTTTTTCTCGAGTCAGTTTTCATCATACTGCCACACCCCACGATACAAGATAGCGCTTACAATTTATTTGTACTTATCATTTGATAAAGAAAGAAGGATTCTTCGTGAAACGAGCGCTACGTTTTGTAGAATGCAGGCAATTACCCTTACATGAGCGTATTTCCATTCAGTCGCTATATCCTTTAAGCAAGGCCCCTTTGCTTCTCTCCCTTCCCTCGCATCATCACGTCTACGTCGCACTCAATCGAGATACCCCACTCGCTTCAATCGTCGCAAACGACGAACAGCTTGAAACGGATCATGCCATTCGCCTCTCTCAAGCCACATATGGTGATCGTCACGTCTTTCGCGGACTACTTCATCGTTTGATCTATGTACGAAGTCGAGAAACAAAGTACCCGATTACGTACTATCTTCAGGAAGAGGATTCTCATAATCAAGACAAGCATCGAATATATGAAGCAGCAGGGTTTCAAGTATTTCATCAAACCAAAACGTACCATCTACCATTCATCCCTTGCGAGAAAGCAACCCATACCAATTGGACACTCGAATTGGTGGACTATTCAAGAAGAGCAGATTGGCTCACATTTCGAAATGAACATTGTCATCTCCTTCCGGGTGCCATTTCGATGACAGATGAACAATTCGCACGAGAAGTTCGCCAGCAAACATTGTTCTATTCCGTGAAGTGGAACCGACAAGTGATTGGAATCATGAAAGTACGCTTACATATGTACCATATTTCAATACAAGAGATGCACGTTGACTGTGACGAGACTTTATTGCGGGAAGCTATTTCATTCCTTCAACAAAAATTTTTCTACATGTTCCGATACATTGAAGAGGCACATATTTCAGCAACAAGTTTGCAACCTGATTTGAGTTATACACTTCGTCGTCACGGCGCCCAAATCTCGAGTATTTGTCGTTATACGTACATACTACAGGCACCACCGACCCCGATTTATTCCTAAACAATCAAAAGACGTCGAGCAAACCAACTTTTTCTCAAAGGAAAAAGTTGTTCATTCGACGTCTTTTATTCTGCAGCAGTAGTCGACTCCATCGCTAGAGGCGGCATCGCTTCAAACAGTTCTGTCCGAAGCCCCGTATCTCTCAAATCGAGCGATTCAATCCGATCGAACTTAATTTTGCGATCGACGACGTTAAACCAATACGTAATGTTTGGTTCATCTTTAAAACGAATCGCATAATTCGACCCATTTAAATGAAAGTCGACCTCGGTAGACAGTAACTCGGTCGGACCAATCTGTTTATGGGTCGTTAATCGTTCAAGGACAACCTGTTCTTCATTGATGCGATAGTCGACAAACGTCGCAAGCGAGAGTCCAAACACAAATGATACAAAGGCGAAAGTGCCCACCAAACCCATCGTGATTTTTCCGTTCATTTCGCTGTCCCTCCCTCTCCTATTATATCGGATAGGCTTGAAACGTTGTGAAGTGACATTTTGTTCAACTTTAGGCAAACTGAAGCAGAAGGAGGAATGTACATGCATATCGATCATACTGGGATTGCCGTTCGAGACTTAGACGAGGCGATCACATTTTACACGACGGTCTTAGGAGGAAAACTCGTGGACCGCTATACGAACACGGCCATCGGGGTCGAGACCGAATTGGCCGTCATTCATATTGGAGAGGATGTCATCGAATTGTTGCGTCCGACTAGTAAGACGAGTCCGATTGCCCGGTTCATGAAAGCTCGAGAGAAGGGTGTTCATCATATCGCCTATCGTGTCGACGATTTGGACGAAGCGATGGCCGCTCACAAACAAAATGGCATCACCTTTTTAGAAGACACGCTGCGTACGACCGTGAAAGGTAGACGCTTAATCTACATGGACCCGCGTCATTCAGGCGGTGTGATTACCGAGCTTTGTGATTATCCTAGAGAAAAGCAGTAAGAGTGGTCCTCTTACTGCTTCATCATGGTTTCTTCTATGATTTGACGATTCTTCTCTTTTAACCGTTCATTATGAGAGGACACCATTGCGGTAGCATTCGCATTCGGGTCAATGTATGTTTTGGCCCGGTTCACCGCATTCGCAGCATCTTGAAACGCTCCAGCGATGAGATGTACTTTCCCTTCATGCGTGAGAATATCACCGGCAGCGTACAATCCCGGTATGGATGACTCGCTACCTGAATTCCCTTTCACATAAAACCCATCCTTCATCTCGACCTGCAATTCGCTGTTCCGAAGCAACTCCGCGTCTTGTTCATATCCGTGATTGATGACCACTTCATCGACCTCGATTACGCTCGTCTCTCCTGTTTCGACATGAGTCAAAAGAACTTGTTGAATCGATTTCCCATCGTGAGAAATCAAATCCGTCACTTTTGATCGTGGGCAACAGTCGACTCGACCCTGTTTAATTTTTTCAACTTGTGCTTCATGTCCACTGAGTTCTTCTTTTCGATACGTCAGCACGACCTGCTCTGCAATCGGCTCGAGCGCATTCGCCCAATCGACTGCACTATTGCCGCCACCCGATATCAAGACGCGCTTTCCTTTAAAGCGTTCAAGTGATTTAACCGTGTAATGGAGGTTCGACAATTCGAACCGCTCCGCCCCGCTCACTTCAACCTTATGCGGTTTGAGGATCCCGCTTCCTGTCGCAACGATGACGGTTTTGGAAATGTGATGACCGTTCGTCGTGTCGATCCCGAACAAATCGTCTGAACGCTTAGAGATCGACTCCACCTTCTCGCCAAGAAGGACCGTCGGAGAGAAGGTGAGACCTTGCTCGACGAGTTGGTCGATCAGTTTTGCCCCAGTCGTCGGTAGGAGACCACCTACATCCCAAACCATTTTCTCTGGATAGACATGTACTTTCCCGCCTAAAAAAGGTTGAAATTCGATAATTTTCGTCTTCATACCTCGTAAACCGCTGTAAAAAGCGGCATACAATCCAGCCGGTCCCCCACCGATAATCGTCACGTCGAATACTTCCTCGTTCATCGTCGCACCCTTCCTCTCTATATACGTAAAAATGATAATCATTCTCATTAGATGATAACCTGTTTTGGTCACTTTGACAATTTTTTTCGAATATCGTCCTGATGGATTTGGTTTTTCTTATGCGTAGGTCGGGTAATGAAACATGAATCAAAAGGGAGGATGTGCGTGATGAATTGGATGGATGTCCTATTAATCGTCGTATCATTTTTTTGGCTAGTTGAGACGTGGCGATTTCGTAACCGAAAAGAGGCAACAGACGGGGCTGTCGAGCGGAAGAGCTTTTACTTTGTAGCGACGACGATGATTGGCGTCTTCGTGTTGTCTATGATCTCTTCGCTTGTTTTCGAATCACAGCCTTCGACAGTTCAACGAATCATCGGACTTACTTTTTACATAGCCGGCGTGTCGTTACGTTATTGGGGGATTTTACATTTACGTCATCAATTCACACGACATGTCGTCGTCCGACCGGAAGACGAACTCGTCAGCTCGGGACCGTATCGTTACTTACGCCACCCTCTTTACACAGGGTTGTTATTGATTACGTTCGGATTCTCGCTCTACTTTATTCATTGGGGGATCGCACTGATTGGCGCGGGTCTCACCTCGCTTGCGTTACTGTACCGCATTCGAATCGAGGAAGGTATGCTCATTCGCCATTTCGGTCAGTCTTACCAATCCTGGTCGAAGACGCGCAAGCGCCTCTTCCCCTTCATCTATTAAAAAGGAATCCGGCTCATCGCTGGACTCCTTTTTCATTTAGACAGAATATTTGCTGAGTAATCGGACGACGATGACCCCCGCGATGAATGCGACGATACTGAGTATCCACATGACTCCAGAAGCTGGTACACCCGGAAACACGACGGCGAGTGAGCCGATGACCAATCCGATAATGACGGAGAACGTCATTCCCGGGAAATTCGCCAATAAGTAACGAATGACTTTACTACTTACAACGAACCCGACGGCCACTCCAGCACCGACAATCCCGATAATCAACAGATTGAAGTTTGAGATGGCGCTGATGACGGTCGGATAAACACCAATTAACAACAAGACGAATGAACCGCTAATTCCAGGAAGCAACATCGCCATGCTGCCCAACCAACCGGAGAAGAATAAGAGAAGCGCCGTCCCGAACGTCACGTCTGTCATAATCGACGAATCAACCGGATTCAGAAATGCCATACTCGCGACAAGGATGGTTGCGACAACCATGGCAATGACATGGACCGGACGAATCGATGCGCGTGATTTAAATTCCACGAATAGAAGTGGAATAATCCCTAAAATCAATCCGATAAAGAAAAATTGTGTCGGTGCATAATACTCCAGCAATAAGTATTCAATAACTCGACTCAGTGCGATAATGGCTGTCCCCATTCCAATTGCCAATGGAATCAAGAACCCGATATATTTTTTCCAATATCGGCTAAATACGCCGCTAATCGCTTCGATGAGTTGATCGTAGATGCCTAAAATGACTGCAATGGTACCACCGCTTACACCAGGGATTAAATCACTCGTCCCCATGGCCATCCCTCGCCAAATGTTCTTCCACTCCATAATGTATCTCCTTTACGTATATCTTTCCTCAAGCACTTAGTATAGTCGAGAAAAGAAGTTTGCGCATCCGCTTTTAGACTGAGAAAGGAGTCGAATTGATTTCTTTGATCATATAGTCAAATCTCGCCCCAGAAATGTTGATTTCGTTTTCCTTATGGAAGCCGAGACGTGTGTATAAGCGATGTGCCGCAGGATTTTCTTGATCCACGTTCAATGTAACGGCGGGCACACCGCGTTCTTTCGCAACGAGACAAACGTGTTCGATTAACTTCGTCCCGATTCCACGACCTCCATACGCCTCTGCGACAGCCAGTGAATCAATGTATTGGACATAACCTTCCGTTTCAACGTCCACCTCTTCTCCACTTCCATGCGCCGTCAACCATTCTCGAATCGGTCGATCCAATTCTTCTGCCTTATCCCCACGATACGAGATGATCATTCCGGCAACTTCTCCTTCAAAATCCGCCACCCAGATGTTTTCGTGACTTAAGCGGTTATTTGGTTTCTCTACCCACATCGCTAGTCGCTCCAATACCTCAGGTGTATCCGTTGATGCCGTCAATGTGTACGCAATCTCATGGATCGCTTGATACATGAGTGGTGCAATTTGTTTACTATCTTGTTTGGTTGCTTGTCGAATATTCATGATTGATCCCTCCATCATCCAGTCTAGCATAGCCCGGCACATCGGTTGTTTGTCCACACTCGTTTTGTGGCATCATATAGAGTGAAAGGGGCGAATCGAAATGAAAGCTATTCTTACAGGAATGAACGGTACAGTGGCACCCGTTGTTGCCGAAACGTTGCAGCGCCACGGAATTGAAGGGATTGCGTGGAATCGCGAGCAAGTGTCCACGACAAACGAAGAGGAAATGCGAGAATTCATCGAGCGCATCCGACCGGACTACTTTTTACATATCGGTATGGGCGCGGTGGAGTGGGCCGAGACGCTCGCTCGTTTATGTGGTGAGGCGAAAATCCCTTTCCTGTTCACGAGCACGGTTTCAATTTTTTCAGATGAAGTGACCGGACCGATTTCCCCAGATACGCTACCAGATGCCGAGGATGACTATGGAAAGTATAAGCGTGAGTGCGAACGTGCGATTATGAACGCCAATCCTGGTGCTCAAATCGTTCGTCTCGGATGGCAAATCGGGGATGAGGCCGGATCGAATAATATGATGGACTATTTTACGAACGAGATGAAGCAACGAGGGGTCATCCAAGCGAGTGAGCATTGGTATCCATCATGTTCATTTTTAGTAGACACGGCAGACGCGCTATTTGAAATTTTGACTAAACGTGGACCGGGCATCTATCAGTTAAACGGAAATGCGAACTATTCCCTATACGACATCGCCGTCGGACTAAAAGAGCTTCATGACACCGACTGGCAGATTGAATGTACCGATGAACCGAAACGGGATAATCGAATGATCGATTCATCGGTCTCGATTCGTCCCATCTCCAAACACCTAAATTTGCAAACGAAGTAAATTCAAAGTCGCCTACTCCCATCGAGTAGGCGACTTTTTTATTGATTTCGAGTTAGATGAGTCAATCGCAATTTACTTTTCGGCAGACTCGGCATGTCTACAAAACTATAGCTTAAGTCTTGAGGCGGGACCGTGTAGGCGTATTCCTTAGTAAACAACTCAATGACTTGTGCAAGAATTGCAATGGTCACATGTTCGCCGGCACATCGATGTCCAAAATCTACATCTCCCCCACCTTGCGGAATAAAGTTAAACGGACTCTCGTTCCAATCTTTAAAACGAGAGGGATCGAATCGATCCGGCTCCGTCCAAATAGAGGAGTCATGATTCGTACCGTACAAATCAAGAAGCGTCAGCGTCCCTTCCGAAAATGCATAGCCGTCCCATTCAAAATCGGTTTTGACACGAGCTGCCGCTACAGGGAAAAATGGATAAAACCGTCTCACTTCCTGGACAAATTCTGTTTTCGAGACCTCTCCCCGCTCTACCTGCTCTTTTACATCCGGGAACTGATGTAAAGCTAAGACAGTGAAGAGGACATACACCGAGATTGCGACAGTCGGGCGTAAAATGTTCAATACTTCGACCGCCACGACGTCTTCAGGTAATAACTCTCCGGATTCATCCCGGTGCCACGAAAATTCGTACAGCGCCGTATGTTCGTTCGGCAATAATCGATTCGACCGCACTTCTTTTACCATCTGACGAATCCAGGCTTCAGCGGAACTTCGTGCCTTCCGACCTTGTAAATACGTCGGACCAAGAGACGTACCCGATTCAAATAATAACCTCATCTCTTCAGTGCGCTTCCCCACTTCTTCTTTCGCAAGTGGAACTCCCGACCATTCACACACGGCCTTCATCAACACTTCTTGTGCAATATCGTATAAGACGATTTCCTCTCCCATTCGTTCAATCTGGTTCCACTCACGATATGTCAATCGGAGCAATCGATCTATATTTTCTTTTGTCATCAATGACATGAACATATGTTTTCGATGCGTATGTGCCGCACCATCTAGTGTTTGGACCCCATCTTCTCCAAACAAGGTTTTCAATAGACGTTTCGGAGCAGCATCCTGACGCCTGAATTTGTCTGCATCATAGAACACTTCTGCCGCCTCTTCGCCTCCAAGGCAAATCACGCGCTCCCCGAGCAGGCGCGACTCAAAGATATTCGACTGAAAACTTTTGCGTCGATTCGCGACAAACAAATATCCTTCCCGTAAAAAATCGACACTATGGTCGAGACCTTCTTGTTTCGGTATGACTTTCCCCATCCAACTCACCCTTTCTCTTTTTTCGAACTATAGAGGATGTTCCCCCGTTTTTAGAGAACAAACCTAATATTGAAAGGAGCGAGCGACATGTTGCCTTTCTTACTGACATTGCGTCGAATTGTACGCGGAGTCTGGTGTGGTCTCCGTGACCCTGAGTTCCAAGTCTTATTCAGTCTTGCCTTCCTTACCGTCCTCTCCTGTACACTTTTTTTACACCCGGTTCGAGGAGATGCGTTGGTTGGACGCACTTTACTTCAGTGTCATCACCCTAACTACCATTGGATATGGTGATTTTGCCCCACAGACCGACATCGGAAAATATTCACCATCGGATATGTATTGACCGGGGTGGGCATCATGGTTGGCTTTATCACAAAAGTGTTTGATCATTTACAAAAAGCACGACTCGATGAATTAGAAGCAAAACAAAAGACGCCACCCTCTGATTCATAAGGATGGCGTCCTTTCGTTTAGGAAACTTTTCGATTTTCAATTTCAAGCTGTTGGTTGAAACGCTTCGTCTCGGCAATGACAACACCCGACAAGAACAAGAGACCAATCAAGTTCGGGATGGCCATTAAGCCGTTGAAGACATCCGATAACGCCCATACCAAGTTCAAGTTTGTCGTCATGGCACCGAGTCCCGCGACGAGTACAAAAGCAATCCGATAGGGAAGAATCGACTTTTGTCCGAACAAGTAATGGATGGAGCGTTCGCCGTAATACGACCAACCGAGCACGGTCGAATAGGCGAACAAAACGAGCCCGATTGTGACAATATAACCGCCGGCTGGTCCGAGGAACAGTTCAAATGTAGCTGAAGTCAATTCGACCCCTTCAAGTCCTGTCTCGATTTGACCACCCATGACGAGTGTCAATCCTGTCACAGAACAGACGACAAGCGTGTCCAAGAAGACTTGAGTCATCGAGACGAGCGCCTGACGACCCGGCATATCTGTTTTCGCTGCCGCTGCTGCGATCGGAGCAGAGCCAAGACCTGCTTCGTTCGAGAAGACACCACGTGCCACCCCGTATCGAATGGCAGCTCCGATGGCCCCTCCACCGATTGCTTCTGCACTGAACGTACTGCTAAAGATGAGTGCGAACGCATCCGGAATCAGTGAGTAATTCATCACCATGATGATGAGACCGCTACCTAAGTAGAAGGCAATCATGACGGGGACGAAGTAACTGACCACTTTCCCGATGGAACGCACGCCTCCGAGAATGACCGCTCCTGTAAAAATCATAATGAGAATCCCTGATATGTAAAGTGGTACGTCAAACGTTGTTTTGAGCGCAAGCGCGACCGAGTTCGTTTGGACCCCGTTTCCAATACCGAACGCCGCAATCGATGCGAATGCAGCAAATGCTACTGCTAACCATCGTTGATTCAACCCTCGTTCTAGATAGTACATCGGTCCACCAGCCATTTGACCGCGCTCATCAGTGACCCGATACTTCACGGCAAGAACTGCCTCTGCGTATTTCGTTGCCATCCCAAAGAAACCGGACACCCACATCCATACGATGGCTCCCGGTCCTCCTAATACGACCGCTGTCGACACCCCGACGATATTCCCCGTACCGACAGTCGCCGCCAGAGCGGTCATGAGCGCCTGGAAGTGACTGATGTCCCCTTTAGAGGATTGATCCTGATTTTTCGAAAACGCCAATTTCAACGCATACGGTAATTTGGTGATTTGAATTCCACCTAGACGCACCGTCAAGTAAATGCCTGTCCCCACAAGCAAAATCAAGAGCGGTGGTCCCCATACAAAGTTGGACACCGTACTCACCCATTCACTAAATGATTGCCCCATACAAAGTATCCCCTTCCCCCGAAAAATAGTGTACACCTCTATTTTTTCAGAATACTTAGAACAATGCAAAAGTATTGTACTAAAACAACTGATTCATTGTTTGTTCTGTACAAAAACAGCGAGACGAACTCAATCGTCTCGCTGTGACTCAGGTTTCTCTCGTTGTAAAGGCGCTTTCCAATCAAATGTATCCGGAACATAATCGAGCCCGCCTGGATGAAACGGCTGACAGCGAATGAGTCGGCGAGCGGTTAAATAACTGCCTTTGACAGCCCCATGTTTTTCGATTGCTTCGATTCCGTAGTGCGAACAGCTCGGATAAAATCGGCACGTTGGCGGCTTTAATGGTGAAATAAAACGCTGATAACCTTGAATCCCTTTTACTAGTACACGTTTCACACGATTTCGCCTCACTCTTTTGAATTAGTGCCATCATAGCGCGATTTGAAACGTTTGTCATGTTCGTCGATTCCTATGTCAAATCGTTTTCCATCTCTTTACAAATGAGCAGGATGGGCGATATTCGAGTGTATGTTTGTTATGATAGTCAACATAACTATTGACCGAATCGAAAAGAAGAGGTGACGAATGATGAATCAACTACTAATGGTCGGTGCAGGATCGATGAGCGAGGCACTCGTTCGCGGGTGGATCGACTCGGGCATCGAACCGACACACATCACAATGACAAACCGAAGTGACCGGGAGCGTTTACTCTTCCTACAAGATGAACTCGGCGTTCAAATCGTCGAGGACGAAAACGTGAACGACTATGACATCGTCGTATTAGCGATGCAACCAGATGGCGTCATGCCATATGTAGAATCGAAAGAATGGAAGACACCGTTACTCGTCTCGGTCGCGGCACATATCGAACCGAGCCAGTTAGAAGAGGCTTCAGGGTTACCAGCCGTATGCGCCATGCCGAACACGCCTGTCGCCTATCGGAGCGGGATGACGGGTCTATGGTTCGGTCCAGAAACTGATGAGGCTGATCGCGCAAAAGCGACTTCTCTCTTTGAACGGGTCGGACGAACGGCCGTCACCGATGCGAAGACGATGTCGGCCTTTATGGCTGCTGCCGGGTGCAGCCCGGCCTTCTTCTATGAAATCGTGGGTGCGATGACGCCCGTCCTAACGGATGTCGGTTACGATGAACAGACAGCGCGTCAAATTGTCGCTCAAGCGATGAAAGGCTCCGCTGAGTTGTTGTCTCATGAAACACGGAAGACGAATGAACTGATTGCCGACGTGGCCGCTCCAGGCGGACCGACAGACCGAGGCGTCGGCGTGCTTCAGGAACGGAACCTTGCTGACGTGATGGCTTCAGCCTTGCGTGAAAGTGCCAAAGAAGATCATGAAACGATCGAGAAACCATAAAAAATGGATGGAAGCGACTCGCTTCCATCCATTTTTTCAATTGATTGTATGTATGATGGACACAATCAAACCCACCACTAAAATCCCCGGTAATAAATTGGCCACGCGAATTTTAGTGATTCCAACCAAGTTCAAGCCAATCGCCACAATCATGACTCCACCGGTCGCGGTCATCTCTAAAATAAAGCTGTCCATGAGCGACTCCGGAATGAACTTCATGATTTGAATGGCGAGTAACGCGATTCCGCCCTGATACAGTAACACTGGAACTGCTGAAAACATGACCCCAATCCCAAGTGTCGAACTTAACACGAGGGCCGTAAAACCATCAATCAACCCTTTCGTGTATAACACGTCATGATCACCACGTAACCCGCTATCGAGCGCCCCGATAATGGCCATCGCCCCGATCACGAAAATGAGCGTGGCCGTTACGAATCCTTCCGCTACACTCGATTGACTCCCAAGGCGCCGTTCGAGCCGATAACCGACTTCATTCAATAATTCATCTAACTTCCACCATTCCCCGAGCGCAGACCCGACGACTAGACTTCCGATGACGATTAAGAAGTTCTCACTTTTCATCCCCATTTGAATCCCAAGCAAGATGACCGCAAGCCCGATTGCCGCCGTCACCGTCTCTTTCATACGCTCCGGAATGCGGTGAAATAAGAGACCTAGCAATGCCCCGATGACAATTAGTCCGGCATTGACGAGGGTTCCCGTTAGAACCATGTCGCATTCCCCGTTTCATTATGTATTGAAAGGAATATACCAATTGCTTTCGTGCCATGTCAACATACAAAAAAAGAGCCACTTCTCGCAAGAAGTGGCTTCGCGGAAACCCATGTTCCGGTGGGTTTCTCGAGGGTTTGGCACCCAAGTGATTCTGACTGGGCTCGAACCAGCGACCTCTACCCTGTCAAGGTAGCGCTCTCCCAGCTGAGCTACAGAATCAGGTCGTGTCCTCTCTTAAGGACACTATTAATATATCAAGAAACTATTGAGTTGGCAACAACTTTTTTATTTTTTTAGAGACTTTTTCATCGTGTCATTTGTTGACGGTCGATATGTCGACATAACCGCTCCAAATCGCCCGCATAAACGGAGACGAGCATGTCCTTATAGAATGTATCTCGATCCCAATGAAGACCGTTCGCCTTAGCGACACGTTGAGACGGAACATTATCCGGATGAATCAGAGAAATAATCTCCTTCTCGCCTTCCGTAAAAGCATGCTGCATCAGACGCGCGGCGGCTTCTCGACCATATCCCATATGCCAATGCTTCGGTGACAACCAATATCCGACTTCCAACTCGATTTTACCGTCCAATTCATGCAATAACGTACCTGCGTGACCAATCGGTTCATCACTGTCAAATGTCATGAGCTTCAGGAGACCGGTCTGGCGTCCTGTCTCATAACGAGCCAATTGACGTTCAAACCACTCAATCGTCTGTTCGTCAGTGTACGGTCTCCCATCCGGACTGATGAAGCGCATCACCCGAGGATCTTGGAGAAGCGATTTGACAAAATAGAAATCAGAAAGCGTATACGGTTCAAACCGCAAACGTTCAGATTGCAACTCGACAAGATGCATCGTTTTCCGCCCCTTTCTTTCATCATCATAATCTGAATTATTAAATTCCCGTTTTCAGCACATTTCAACCCTTTAGGCCACAACTTTTAATCCGACCACACTCCCGATAATCAACGTCAAATAAAAGATACGCCAACGACTTTTCGATTCGTTCAAATAAAGCATACCTAAAATGACGCCGCCGGCCGCACCGATACCTACCCAGATGGAATAGGCAAGACTAAGAGGAATGACCTCAAGTGATTTCGATAACCAATAAAAGCTGAGCGCAAACGATAAAATTGATGCAATCGACCATTTTAAAATCTGGTATCCTTTCGATTTCCCCATAAAGAAAACGGCTGTCATTTCAGCAATTCCTGCTCCAATCAGATAAACCCAACTCATGCCTCTTCCCCTCCTGTCACTTGCTTCAATCCGATGATGCCGATAATCAACGTCGTCACAAGGATTAGTTTCCATCCACTAAGCCCCTCGTCAAATAAGAAGGCACCAACTATGACTGTGCCGACCGCTCCGATTCCTGTGAATACGGCGTACCCCGTACCGGCAGGGAGCGTCCGAAACGCTTTCGCCAATAATCCGAAACTAAGAATCAATAACACGATTGTCCACAATGTCGGACCTAAAACCGTGAAGCCTTCAGACAGCTTCATCGTCGTCGCCCAGACGATTTCGAGTAGTCCTGCAAACAGGAGGGAAATCCATGCACCCTTCTCTTTACTCATCCCAACCCACCCCTTTCTTGAAAATTCGAAACGCAGCTTGTTGTCGCATCTCCCGATCCTCTTCAAATGTGAATAACGACAGTAAGGCGCCATCTAAAAAGCAATAGTACGCAGCATATAGTTCATCGAGCGATTGTACCGGTAAATCGCCACGCTCCATCGCCAGTCGAAATTGTTCTTTCTCAAATCGTTTCAGCTTGGTTTCGACCGTCCCGATGACTTCCTCGATATACTCTCGAAACTCCGGGGGAGGGACAAGTAACATTCGTTTCGTCAACATCCATGTCTCATGATCACTAAAGAAGGACGTGAGCGTGTTGACGATTGACTCGATTCGTTCTAAAGGTGGTCGTCCTACCGTATCGTCACTCGTTGTCTGCCATACTTCTTCGTAACGATTCGCCATGTCTGTGACGACTTGTTTGAACAATTGTTCTTTCCCATCGATATGGGCATATAAAGACGGCTTGCGAATTCCTACATCTTCCGCTACTGCCGCTAGTGACAACCCTTCGTAACCTTCCCGTGCGAAGCGTGTGCGAGCAGACTGCATGATTTTTTCTTTTGTATTCATGTCATTCACTCTCCTTGTCTTACACTCTAACTAACGAACGGTAGGTAGTCAAGTCAAGCAATTGTATTTTGGTTCATGATTCTCCACAATATAAGTAGAAAGAGGTGACGAAAGATGATTGAACAATTAAACGTGTCGATTCCGACGGAGAAAGTACGTGGTCAAAAGCGGATCGTCCGCGTATTTCGACCAGACTGGGTCGACGTCAGCACCCCGCTTCCCGTCCTGTATATGCATGATGGACAAAATGTGTTTTCTGGAAACACTGCTACATATGGAGAAGGTTGGGAAATCGATCGTTGCATCGACCTGCTCCAACTCCCGCTCATGGTCGTCGCCATCGCGAGTGCCCCGAACTGGCTAGACCGTTACGATGAGTATTCATATGAGGAAGATGAGATGTTATATCGTCGGATTGGACCTGAACTGGCGAAAACTCGTCCGACACTCGGTGGCCAAGGTCGTATGTATACAGATTGGCTCATGAATGAATTAAAACCACGAATTGACAGCGAGTTCGCCACTGACCCAGAAGATGTCGGGGTCATGGGGAGCTCGATGGGAGGTGTCATCTCTTTATACATGATGGCGACCTATCCTTCTATTCGACGAGTTGGCTCGCTCTCCACCGCGGCATGGGCCAATCTTGATCCGTTGATTCGAGAAATGAAACAAGCTGAGTTCGCGGGTAAACTATATATGGACATCGGCACAAATGAAGAGAGTGGGCCAATCACGCCAAGCGACTACCTGTTCACGAATGCGAAACTGATTGAAGTCATCGCGCAGAAAGGCATCGCCTTGCGATATGAGGTCGAACCAGACGCGATTCACAACGAATCGGCCTGGCGCCGCCGCTTGCCTGACGCACTGCGCTATCTATACGATTGCACGTAAAAGAGCGAATTCCGTAACTTTCGGAATTCGCTCTTTCGTTTAGATGACCCAGTTCCCGTCACGCATGATTGCCTCACGCGTCCCGTCTTCTCGTTCACCATCGATATTCATTTCGGCTGAACCAATCATGAAGTCAACGTGTGTCATCGAGTCGTTCGCACCGTTCGCCGCGAGCTCTTCTTGTGACATCGAAGGCCCCCCTTCGAGACATGTCGAGTACGCACGGCCGAGCGCCAAGTGACACGATGCATTCTCATCAAACAACGTGTTATAGAAGAGAAGACCCGAGTTCGAGATTGGAGAATCATCCGGAACGAGCGCTACTTCACCGATACGACGCGCCCCCTCATCCATGTTCAACAATTCATCAAGAGCCGCTTGCCCTTTCTTCGCCTCCGCTTTGACGACTTTCCCACCTTCAAACCAAAGGGTGAACTCATCAATCAAGTTCCCGCTGTAGCTGAGTGGTTTTGTGCTCGACACGTGACCTTCCACAGAGTCTTTATCTGCGAGCGTGAACACCTCTTCCGTCGGCATGTTCGCGATAAAGTCGATGCCATCGACGTTCGGGCCGCCACCGCCAAGGAAGACATGTTTTTTCGGAAGTCCGATTGTCAGTTCCGTCCCTGGTGCTTTGTAATGAAGCTTCGCATACTTCTTCTCTGTCAATAGCTTCGCACGGCTACGAAGTGATTGATCGTGTGTATCCCATGCCGCGACGACATCTTCTTGATCCATCCGCGTTGCTGCGAAGATGGCTTGCCATAATGCCGCAACCGCATCATCACGTCCCGGGAATACTTTTTGTGCCCACGCTTCTGACGCACCTGCGACGATTGACCAGCTCACATTGTCGCTCATCACATATTGACGCCACTTCGCGAGCGCTTGTCCTGCTGCACGGTTCGCATCCGAGATGCGTGACGATTCCACACCATTCAACGCATCCGGGTCATCACTGACGATTGACAAGAATGCCGTTTTTTCTTCAGCCAATTGCTCAAAACGGGCCTTCAACCAATCTGGAAACTCTTTGAATGAATCCGCTGGTGCATTGAAATAACGAATTTTCCCTGTTTCTTCGTCGCTCCAGTTGACGAATACTTGCTTCGCTCCTGCCGCATAAGCAGCTTTCACCACGTGACGGACGAGTGGTGCCTGACTGATGTCAGCACGTACTTCTAATTGTTGACCAGGTTGAATGTTCACACCTTTTTTCACCGCTAATTCTGCATAGCGTGCGAAATCTGCCTCTGTCGGCATCGAAATCTTAGACATATGTATCGTTCCTCCTTTTCAGTTATCTTTATTTTCTTAAATTTCAGGAAAAGTTGCAACCAATGCGCAAAAACGGGCATATTAGTAGATGAAGAAAGAAGGAGGAATCCAAATGGCAGATTGGAAAACAACATACACACATTTTTTAAAACAAGCGAAAGAAGACATCCGCGACCGAGAACAATTGGGCGACTTGCTCGTTCAAGGTGAACGCGCACTCGCAAAAGTCACAGTCGATGTGGCATCCAATGAAATCAGTAACATCGAGCGTGAAGAAGAACTGACACTTTACTTCCAGATGAAACAAATGCTGAATATGTTACGCGCGCTTTACAATGAACAATTTGAGATGCAAGCAGATAAACAAGAGGAGCTCGTTGCGGCCATCCTGTACTTCGTCTCCCCATTCGATGCGATTCCAGACGATGTCCCGCTCGGACTTTTTGATGATGCTCAAGTCATCGATTACGTACATGAGCAATTAGCGAGTGATATCGATCGATTCCATAATGACATGTGAGACTTGAAATGAGGTAAAAGTAGCAGTACGCTTGCAGAAGACTTACAAAAAGGAGGCGTCAGGCCTAGCCATTATCTATGTATGCAAAATCTCGAAAACGGGTTGCCCTTGAAACGGTACTGTTCATCATTGCCGGGACAATCCTTCAGTCTGTCTTTGTCAGCTTACTGCTCAAACCAAACGAAATCGGTTCTGGGGGAATCGTCGGAATCACGTTGATTACGAATGAACTGTTTGGAACTCCCATCGGTTTGACACAGCTCGTGCTTAATATCCCACTCTTTTTATTGGGACTAAAATATTTGGGACGTCGATTTATCTTGATGACAGGAATTGTCGTCGTACTTTCCTCTATCCTCATCGATAGTTTGCCAGTCTTGATTCCCCCGACCCCACTCGATGATCCGCTCGTCGCTTCGGTGTTCAGCGGAATCGTTTCAGGGCTTGGACTCGCACTTCTCCTCTTTGCAGGAGCTTCCACCGGTGGACTCGACATTCTAGGGAAAGTCATCTATATGAATAATCGAAACTTGTCGTTGCCTAAAATCTTTCTGACACAAGACATCATCGTCTATGTGTTGGTCTTCATCGTCTTTGACATCAAAGCTGTCATGTACGCGCTTGTGTTAAGCTTCGTCAGATCCCGAACGCTACTTACGATTCATAAATTCTTCGCTGCCCAAAAGCAATGCTTCATCATTTGTCAAAAAGCAGACGAAATCAATTTGGTCATCAAGCAGAATTTGAAACGGGGCGTCACCATTATGGATGCGACAGGCGGATATTCGAACGATTCGAAAAAAATGCTGTACGTCGTCGTCCAGAACAATGAAATCCCACGCCTTCGTCAAATCGTATCTGAGATTGATTCTGAGGCGTTTGTCACTGTATCCGAAATCGATTCAGTCGTCGGGAACTTTAAAGAGCACTCCTATACACTGTAAATCTAAAATTTTCGACAACAATATAGATTGTTGTCGATTTTTTTGTGTAATCTTCGTTCTTCTGTTCCGATAATAAATAAGAGCCCCATACATATACAGAAGGAGGTGCATGAGTTGTCTGTTCACTCGTTGCGCCAATACGTTCCGGCGATCCTCATCGGAACTTTTTCTACCGGACTTTTATTTTTATTTTTAACCCCGCACGACTTACGACAGATCACGTTGTTCATCTATTATCTCGTCATATCCGGGGCCGCGATTGGTTTTAGCGGAGTAGCAATTTTTAAACATAGAGGGATGCGGCGTTTTATCCATGTTTTGATTAGTGCAGGAAATGTATGTTTCACGCTGTACTTACTGATGCACTATCATTCAACCAACGACAATACGCAGTCCTTGTTGTTCCTTCAAAATTTCTTTTATTTAATCATGGCTTTAATCGTCATCACGCAATCGATTGAGTTTCGTACTTTGAAACTGCGCACATTCGATTTATTCGCCCTGTTTAGTTTCCTTTTGATTGGCGGACTTCATATTTGGTTCTTTTCAACGCAAGACGTCTCGCTCGTGTCACAGTTGAGCGGATTTGAAGAGCAGATGTTACTCATCAGCCTCTATATGATGCTCGCATTCCTGTACTTAAATCGAGTCGTCTCAGCTGGTCAACAGTTCCGCATTTTATTGCTCATCGGAATTCTTGGATTCACGATTGCATCGATTGCTAACACGCTGTTTGTCTTTTCGGGAATCACACATGAAGTGATTCACCTCTTACAAATCAGTAGTATCTTGACCATCTCGATCAGCTACTGGGTCGATGATGTATCGGAAGATGTACTTGCCTACGATTCCATTGTCGATTATGTGCTGTATAGTGTGGTCGTCATGATGTTTTTACTCGCTTCCGATCGTCTTCTCGGAACATCCGTGATGGACTCGATGATCGCAAATGCCGTCCTCTTGTTGCTCATTCGTCAGTTTGTCGTTTCCAAGCAGAACGCACTCATCAGCCACCGCTTGCATACGGTCAATACAGACTTGGAAGTTGCCGTGTCGACGAAGGCACATGAATTAGAAATCCGTGAACAGCAATACCGTTCGCTTTTCGCCTACCATTCAGAACCGATTTTCTTATTCGACCTGCATGGCGAAGTGCTATCTGTCAACGAGGCCGGCAGTTCCATCTTAGGACTGACAACCGAAACACTACTCGGCTCGAACATCTTAGACATCATTGAATCGAAAGACCGTGCACCGTATACCATCATTCTTCAAGAGTTGACAAACGGTCGTCCCCGAACAATCGATGTGCGTGTCATGACTGACGAAGGGGAGACACGCGTGTGGCAATTGGTCAACGTGCCGATGATTATCGATGGAGAAGTCGAGGGCATCTACGCCATCGCCAAAGACATCACCCAGATGATCGAGCAACAAGAACAAATTTTGTATCAAGCTAAATTCGATAGTTTGACCGGTCTTCATAACCGTTACGCGCTTCAAGAGCAAATTGAACGCTTGATTGAGGAAGGCCGTACGTTCACATTGATGTTCTCCGATTTGGATGGATTTAAAGAAATCAACGATCAATTCGGTCATCATATGGGAGACCAGTTATTACAACATATCGGAAAACGGTTGCGGACTGCACTATTACCGAACGAATATGCCGGACGACTCGGAGGCGATGAGTTTATCGTCGTCGCGGAACATGGAGACGATGAGATGTTGACGGAACGATTGCGGCGGCTCGTCTATCGTCCCCCGTATTATATGGCTGGGACGCTCGTCGAAGTTCATGCCTCGATTGGGATCGTCCGTTTCCCGGAGCATGGGAAAAAATTAAAGCACTTGCTGTCAAATGCCGATTTAGCGATGTATCGTGCGAAAGACAAAGGCCGTGACGAAACCGTCATGTTTGAACCGGAGTTACGGGAGGACAAGGAAGAGCGGAAAGTGTTGATGGAGGGGCTCGAAACCGCACTTGAAAAAGGAGAGATATCCCTTTTCCTTCAGCCTCAAGTCGATGCCTCGACGAAGGCAATCATCGGAGCAGAGGCGCTCATGCGCTGGCAACATAACGGTGCGTTCATTCCGCCAAGCCAGTTCATTCCGATCGCTGAAGAAACGGGACACATTCAGGATTTAGGTCGTTGGATGATTCATGAAACATTCCAATTAATCCACGTGTTTGAACAAGGGGACATCCACTTACCAAAACTATCCGTTAACCTTTCCGTCCGTCAGTTGTTCGATGAACATTTGATTGATTATTTAAAAACACTATTCGAACGGTTCCCGATTGAGCCGTCACGCCTTAATTTTGAATTGACGGAAACCGTTGCCGCACATCACTCAGATCGTGTATTAAATCGCATTTTAGAATTAAAAGCACTCGGCATCAAGCTGTCCATCGATGATTTCGGAACAGGGTACAGTTCACTCGCATACCTTGTCCGCTATCCAATCGATGAACTAAAGATCCCTCGTGAGTTCACGATGCAACTCGAAGAGAATCGCGAATATCAAATGGTCACGACGACCATTGTCGCCATGGCCCGCCAACTCGGTATGGCGCTCGTTGCCGAAGGTGTCGAAACCGAGTACCAGGAGACGTTCCTTCGTAAAATCGGATGTGATTCCATGCAAGGATATCGCTATGCGAAACCGATGCCGCTCGATGAATTCGTCATTTACTACATGAAACACACAACGCCTTGAACCGTTTATTCGGTCCAAGGCGTTTTTTCATCTCATCTCGTACACTTTGACTTCTCCTGGTTTCAAATCGACAACGAGATTCCAATTGTCATCAAACGAATGCTCCGGATACGGCCATGAGTCAGGTGAATAGACCATCTCTGCAAAACGACTCGCATTCCAATTTCGACGTCTTACCCCATCAAGCGTGACGACTCCTCGTAACGTATCAATCATGTTCGTATTCGCTACGACGAGCAATGTATCATTCGTTTCTGGCCGTAACCAAGCGAATCCAATGAATGGGGCGAACGGTTCATTTAAAACGAGCGGTTCAAAGTGATTCGGATCAACGAGCACATCCAACCATCGACGTCGAATTTCAGCCACTTGATGCATCACTTCAATCATTTCATCCCGTTCTGGATGGTCCCAATGAAACTGATATGCATCAAAAAACGCAAGCTTGCCGAAATAAGGGTCCGTCGGGAAGAGTTGATACGCCTCTTCCGGTCGACAATCGAGTCCAGTGTTCATCGGTTGTGTCTCATACAATTCAAGCCCCGAGTTCGTCATCGGGACTCCATTTGGCATAAATCCGTTTAACACCGTCAACAAGCGACTTGCCTTTCGTCCACCTTCCCGTGTCGCGAGACGACGTGTATCGGCCGTTTCACCTGCCGCAAATACTGGTAGAGGTAAAAAGCGTGAATCATATAAGAATTGATGAGTTTCATGCGTGTTGAATCGCGGTTCTTTATAGAAGCCATATCCGATAATCATGTTATAGCCAGCATCCTTCGCCGCCCAGGCTCCAGACTCGATGAGTTCTTCAGCGATAAAGCTGAAATTCGAATCGATGGCACGCGGTTGTTCCAAAATTCGTTGTGCTAAATCAACCGGAAGGGCATGACCCATATCAATACGCGCCCCATCTATACCGTATTCCCGTTGATAGTGAGGAATGATGTCAGCGAGCATCTCCCAAAGGGGTTCATTGATCTCATTTCCTCGGAATTGATTGGATTTGATCGAGTCAAACAGAATATAAGGCGCAATGTTCGCATCGTTCACATAAGGTGCCGCTGCAAGCGGATGGTCTAAGAAAAGTCGGAAATAGGTTACGTCTGACCATGGTGGTTGCGGGTCATTGATACAATCCGAGAAAGCAGGTGCAGTCGTCAAGCCGAACTCTCGTTCAATCATCGCCAACACGTTTTCTTTTGGATGCTCGAGCAACGTGTTACGTACACGATCCCACTTCTCCGCATCAATCAAGTTCGGTGCCATGGAAAACCGTCGCAAGTGTTGCCATACGTCTTCTGAGTTATACACCATCGGCAAGAAAGCAAATTCCGGTTTGACGTTCTCCCCAATGCCCGGAACATATGGCGGATGATAGTAATCGACTTCCGTCAAGGGAATCCAGTAAAACCATTCCGGGTTTTCTAAGATGAGACGGTTATCTCGGGCACACGTCCGCGGGATGACATCGATGACGACACGAATTCCTACCATGTGACAGGCCTCCACGAATGCGGCAAATTCTTCTTCGACCGTCATCTCGTCACCAGTTAACGTTTCCTTCAACTCTTCATCGATTGCGAAAAAGTCTTGCACGGCATAAGGAGAACCGAATTCACCCTTCTTGTTTTTATGGCTGTGTTGCGAAATCGGTAAGAGGAATAATGTATCGATCCCCATGTAGAGAAGATGCGGAATCAATGCAAGCGCTTTCACAAAAGTGCCTGTGTCTTTCATTCCCACTGAATTCTCCATTTCAACGTAACCCGACCCATCGTGGTCCCATGAGGTCGATGTACGAACTTGCATGGAGTAAACCGATGCCCGTTTGATCCAATCCCCTCCGGTTTGTAAATGTCCGTCTGCAAGCGCAATGGAAGTACGATAGTCGCGACTTTCATGTGCATACGGGAAAATCGTTTTTTCAATCGTTTCCAACAAAAAATCATATGGATTGACACGTTCCACCCCATCTCGAACCGGCTCGGAATGGAAACGCATGCGATTCCAAAGACTTGGAATCTCATAGGTAAGATTCGTTCGCTTGTTTCGTAAAACCTGGCACAGCTTGTGTACCGTCGAGTTCTCTGACATATTGACTCTCCTTATGCATCTAATTGTCTTCTCTCATTAAGAGACACTACTTTTATTGATTATACATTTCCCCGTTTTTTCCTTTTTCAAAAAAAATATTTTCTGTCGTTTTTTACAAAATCATGTACGATGTAGAAGAAGGGAGGGTCACGATGTCACAACGAAAGTGGATTTTACTATGGATCAGTTTATCAATCTTATCTATTTCGATTATTTGTATTTTTATTTTGCAATTGAAAGAAACAAATGAGCGTCTTGAAACCATTCAAGGCGAACAACTCGACTCCTATGAATCGATTGAAGACGTAATGTATTATAACGTCGAACGGGCAAATGCCATCCGTGGATTACTCGCATATGAAGACCGACACTTTTTAGAGATGTACTATAGCATGTCTCGACAAGCCAAAGACCTTAAACAATCCATCATCGATGACCCGGACACACCGAGCTCTGTCCTCGATTTACTCGAACGAGATGCCATTTGGGAAAAGGAAGCCGACCGCGTTCTCGTCATCTATGAAGAAGGCGACTTAGTGAAAGCGACGGCTGTCGCAGAAACGATGACAGAACTTCGGCAAACGATTTTAGAAGATTTACGGTCTCTCAAACAAATGCAATACAAAGACATTCATAAAGAGTTGATTGCGGCAGAGAATCAAGTATCTTTCTTGACACAAGTCCTTTTCACCATCACTTTTTTACTTCTTGCCATTATTGTCATCCTCTCCTTTATGTTGTTGCGCATTAAAACGCATCACGACAGAATCGAATAAAAAAAGAAGTGTCTCAGGTACAAAACCGAGACACTTCTTTCATAATGTCATACGAAGTAACCGCGTCGCGTTCGCGATGGCAAGAAGCGCCACTCCCACGTCCGCAAATACCGCTTCCCACATCGTTGCGATGCCGAACAATCCTAAAAGCATGACAAGTGCTTTGATTCCAAAGGCAAGGAAAATATTTTGCCAGACGACGCGCTTCGTTCGTTTGCTTAGCTCAATGGCCCGAATGACATCCGTTGGCGCATCATGCATCAATACCACGTCCGCCGCCGTGACTGCTGTATCGCTTCCGACGCCACCCATAACGAGACCGACGTCTGCCCGGGCCAAAGCCGCCGCATCATTCATACCATCCCCGACGAAAGCAACTTTACGCGTTCCGAGCATCCGTTCGATTGCCTCCACTTTCTCGTGCGGAAGCAACTCCCCTCGTACTTCATCCAATCCGAGTTGCTTGCCAATTTTTGTAGCGACTTCTCGACGATCTCCAGATAGCATGACCGTCTGGATTCCGATTCGTTTCAATTGTTCGATTGCAGCCATCGCATCCGGCTTTACCGTATCCATCAGTTCGATTCGTCCAAGCCAACGATTATTCTTCATCACATGTACATTCGTCCCGATTGACGAATCTGCAATCACTTGACCTAACCGTTCCATGTAACGGGCACTCCCTACATACACCTCGTCGTCACCATCTCGTGCACGGAGACCATATCCTGGCTCCTCTTGAATCGATTCAAACGCTTGAACCTCCCCAGCACGACGGACGATTGCTTGCGCAAGAGGATGATTGGATGCTCGTTCGACCCGAGCAGCTAAATGTAACAGTTCATTAACGGTGATACCGTCTGTCGTCACGACATCGGTCACTTCAAATCGCCCGGTCGTCAATGTCCCTGTTTTGTCGAAGACCACTGTATCCACTTCAGTCAACGTGTCAAGGAACTCGCCACCTTTTACAAGAATCCCTTGTTTCGATCCAGAACCGATCCCCCCGAAATAACCTAACGGGATAGAAATCACAAGTGCACACGGGCAACTGATGACGAGAAAAATCAAGGCCCGGTAAATCCATTCATTCAAGTCCCCTACAAACAAGGGTGGAACGAATGCGACAAGTGTCGCCATGACTACCACGATCGGCGTGTAGACTTTTGCCAATCGTGTGATCATTTGTTCCGTCTTTGCTTTCTTTCCATTCGCCTCTTCGACGAGAGCAATCATTTTTTGAAGGCTCGACTCAGCCGCAAGTTTCGTCGTTTCAACGACGAGACGCCCCTCGATATTGACCATACCTGCCAACACTTCCTCGCCCGCGCTCACTTGCCTTGGAACGGATTCACCTGTCAAAGACGATGTATTTAGGGAACTCGCCCCACTCACGACGAATCCGTCCATCGGGACTATTTCTCCTGAACGAATGACGAGATGTGACCCAACCGACACGTCTTCCGGCAATCGTTCCATTTCCTGACCCGCCTCGAGTACACGCGCTCGGGTCGGTTTCATATTCAACAAGGACTGAATCGATTTTCGGGAGGCGCGTACCGCCCGTCCTTGCACGTATTCACCGAGCTGATAAAACAGCATGACTGCTACCGCTTCCGGGTATTCTGAAATGGCGAATGCCCCGATTGTCGCAATGGTCATTAAAAATTTCTCGTCAAACCATTCCCGGTTCCATACGTTCCGGATCGCACCGTATACGACGTCGTAGCCAGCAAGTGAATATGCCGCAATGAATCCTAAAGTCGAATCTGTCCAAATGGCAATTGAAAAAATAAAAGCAGCCATAAGGAATCTCCAAAGCGTCCAATCTCGTCCTACGGTTTGATCGTCGTCTTGTTTAACAAACTTTGCTCCCGGTTCAATCCGTCCCATCGTCTGCTCAATCGACTGAAGCGTCTTGTCACGGTTTGACGGGTCCACCCACTCAATCACCATACGACTCGTCGCAAAATCAATTTGACAAGATGCGACTTCTTCACGTTTCGATACATCTCGCTCAATCTTAGCTGCACAATTCGTACAGGTAATACCGGACACAGGTAGTACGTCTCGATTTTTCATCATATCCCCCTAACATTCAAACGTTCATTTGAATATATCGTAACGTGAATTTTAATCGAAGACAAGTACCAAAAAAATGACCGTCCCCATTCGAGGGACGGTCATTGGACTTAAACGTCTTTTTGTTCTTCACTATGCGTCAATGCAATTTCAACGAGCTGTCTTACGTGTTCATCATCCAATGAATAATAAACGACTTTCCCTTCTTTACGATACTTTACCAACCCTTGTTCGAGTAACGTCCGTAAATGGTGAGATGCGGTCGCGTTAGAGTGGCCGATAACGGCGGCCACATCGCATACACATAGTTCGTGTTCGAGCGTCAACACATACAGCACTTTTAAACGGGTCGGATCAGCGAATGCTTTAAACAAACGACTGACTCGAGGCGCATCTAATTGCGCCAAGGCGGTTTGTAGCGTTGGAACGTCCTCAGATTGAATCCCAATCGTTTCACACTGTGGCACTTTCATTTTTTTCACCTCGTCTTTTGATGAGTATAGTGTAGCAAAAAATCCCGAATATATCTGTTATATATTATAGTTGACTTTACGCCATCTGTTATAATACAATCATGATAACAACCAATACCGTGACACATCTACGAAGGAGGCATTTTCATATGAATGAATGGGCAAGCCGACTCGAATCATCTGTCGAGTTTTATCAAAAACTACCGGACAAAACGTGCCAGGAATGCGGGAAGCATATGGATGAACAGTGCGAGTCATACGAAACGACTTGTGCTTCATGTACCGAGAAGCTTCAACTTGCAGAATAAAACAACGCCCCTTCGAAATGGAAGGGGCGTTGTTTTAGATGGACCATCCGATATAAGCAGCCAGTATTCCAAACAGATATGTCGCAAGGAGATAAAGTCCGAATCGAATCCAGTCTTTTGTCGCAAACCGCATCAATTCAAGTTTCAAAGTCGAAAACGTCGTAAACGACCCTAAAAATCCAATCCCTAAAAAGAGAAGAAGCGACGGATGGCTCGTATGGGCATATAAATACCCAAGGCCAAACGAACCCGACACATTGACGAATAATGTTGCAAATGGAAAGGTAGAATCAGACCACCGTTTCATCAGTTGACCGATAGCAAAACGACACATCGCACCAAAAAAGGCACCTGTCGCAATCCACATGATTGTCACTCTATTTCACCTCACCTTTTCGTCTCACGCCGACACGATAACCAAGCCATGAGCTCCCGAGTCCAAGCGTGATACTCAGAAAGACGTATAGAAGCGCCAGCCCGATTCGACTTTCCTCTAATAATCGAATCGTTTCAACACTAAACGTAGAGAATGTAGTGAAGGAACCGATCATTCCGGTCCCTACAATGGTGACGAATTGAGGAGAAGGTTTGCCTGTTCGAAGAAACATGTGAGTCAACCACCCCAACAAAAAACTACCGATGAGATTAGTCAGAAGAGTTGCGACGGGAAACACACTTGATCCCAGTGAATCGACCATCAAGCCGAGTCCATAGCGAGCCAAAGCACCGACCGCCCCTGCTAGTCCAACGTATACGTACAGCATTGAATTCCTCCTCCACGAAAAAGACACCTGCAACGCAGGTGTCGATTGAGCTAAAACGATTATATCAAGCTGTCTTCATTTACGAAATAGCTGCTGGCGCCAAAACGGCTTCAATCGCTTCGAACGCTTGGTCGAGTTCTTCTTTCGTGATCACGAGCGGTGGTGCCAATCGAATCACGGTCTCATGTGTTTCTTTACAGAGAAGTCCTCGCTCTTTTAGCGCCTCACAGTAAGGACGAGCCGACTCCGTCAACTCAATGCCGATAAAGAGTCCGCGACCGCGAACATCACGAATCATCGGATTGTCGATCGACTTCAAGCGATCCATGAAGTACGTCCCGAGTTCTAGCGAACGCTCCGGTAGGTTTTCTTCTTCAAGCACTTCAAGAGCTGCGACCGAAACAGCTGAAGCAAGCGGGTTTCCGCCAAACGTCGACCCGTGCGAGCCTGGGTTGAAGACCGAAAGAATCTCCTGGTCAGCTGCAACGCATGAGATTGGGAAGACCCCACCTCCAAGTGCTTTTCCGAGAATATACATATCCGGTGTGACATCTTCCCACTCGATGGCAAACCACTTTCCAGAACGACCAAGTCCAGACTGGATCTCATCTGCGACGAAAAGGACATTATGTTCTTTACAGAGCTCAGATGCCCGCTTCAAATAACCTGCCGGCGGAATGATGATCCCCGCTTCACCTTGAATCGGTTCAACGATGAACGCCGCTGTGTTCTCTGTGATCGCCGCTTCGAATGCATCGATATCACCATATGGCACAACTTTGAACCCTGGCAATAGCGGTCCGAATCCACGCTGATATTCTGCTTCTGTCGACATCGACACAGCAGCCATCGTCCGTCCATGGAAGTTTCCTGAGCAGACGATGATTTCAGCTTGTCCCGGAATACCCTTCACGTCATATGCCCAACGACGTGCTGTCTTCACGGCCGTCTCGACCGCTTCTGCACCCGTGTTCATCGGTAACACCATCTGTTTCTTTGTAAGCGTTACCACTTTGTCGTAAAAACGTCCAAGTTGATCGTTATAAAAGGCACGCGACGTCAACGTGATCTTATCCGCTTGATCTTTAAGCGCTTGGATGATCTTTGGATGACAGTGTCCCTGATTGACAGCAGAGTATGCACTTAACATATCCATGTAGCGGTTCCCCTCAGGATCGGTTACCCAAATCCCTTTCGCCTCCGAAATGACAATCGGTAGTGGATGATAGTTATGTGCCCCGAACTTCTCTGTCAACTCAATCACATCATGTGTTTTTGACATATTGTTTCCCCCTTATTCAAAACTATCTTACTCTTTCAGTATATGACGTCCCTCTTTCTTTTGACAATGACGAACTTAAGCATTCCTTGAATTGGCAAAATCAGGTACACTGACATTAGAATATGCATTTAGCATGACAGATTGGAGGAAATGATGTGGCTTCATTGCGTGATTTACCAGTAGATGAATTCATCGATGCTTTATCTGTTCCATGTTGTTATATTTCTCAAGATGGTACGGTCCTATTATGGAATACGCATGCCGAAGTTTTATTCGGCTGGGAACGTGACGAAGTCCTCCATCAACCGCTGCCGGTCGTCCGGCAATTAGATCATGCTCTCGAAACATGGTCTCCGCTCCTCCTTCAATATCCATTCTCGACAACGGCGATGACGCCGTTTCAACATAAAGATGGCTCCGTCATCTATGCGACTGCCTACCTGCAATCTTTTTCGCTCGAAGGGATCTATGGTTATTTTTTAGCGTTTCTCCCAAAAGGATTTGGACCGCTCATCAGTACAGAACAGTTCAATCTACTTCATCATTTTCAAGAGATGATCAAACAGTCCACACATTACTTGGCGACAAATGCGAAAGGCGAGATTGTAGACATCAATCCTTCCTTATGCCGTCTACTCGATGCGACGGAGCAACAGCTAATCGGACGCGAATGGTTCGAACTCATTCATGATTCAAGTGAACAAGACGGGATTTCGCGTAACGTTTTAAAATCACTGGCGACCAATCGGATTTGGAACGGTGAGATGCCGATCTCCTGTAAGCAACATGAGTCAGAGCCGTGTTGGCTTAACTTGACCGTCGTACCGATTGTTAGTGAGAAGAATGAAGTGATTCAATATACCGCATTCGGATTTGATGTGTCGGAAAAGAAGCGCCTTGAAAAAGAAGTCCAGTTCCTCGCTTATCAAAATGAGTTGACCGGACTTTATAATAAAAAAGGGTTTTTACGTCGCTACGACTCAATCCTTCGACAAATCGATGAGCGAGAAGGTCTCCTTCATATTGCCTTGTTTGATATCGACCGCTTCAAAATTATCAATGAGTCATTCGGGTCTCGCGTTGGGAACGAACTTCTCATCCAAATCAAAGAGCGCGCACTGCATCTCATTCCGGAGTCCGCTCTTTTATTCCATCCTACGGGCGGACTGTTCGGTGTCATGTTCTTCGAGGAATCGAAAGAAGAAGTGTTCCAAGTACTCCGACATCTGCAACACGAACTGCAACGTCCGTTCCGGATTTACCATCACTCCATCATGGTATCGATTTCGATCGGATGCGTATTTTATCCGTCTTCGACAAGTTCACTCGAGGAACTGTATACACGTGCTGAAAGTGCCCTCTTCAAAGGGAAACAGATCGGCGTCGGTACGATTCAATTTGTGACAAAAGATATGGATGCCGCTTTCTCGAGACAAATCCATATTGAGAAGGCGATGTACCGAGCCCTTGAAGAAAAGCATTTTTATCTTGAGTATCAACCAAAGTATGAACTCGCCACAGACCGGCTCATCGGTTTTGAGGCACTCCTTCGTTGGCATCACGACGAACTGGGACAAATTCCGCCTTCAGAGTTCATTCCGCTCGCGGAAGAGATGGCACTCATCGTTCCCATCAACAACTGGGTCATCTTAGAGGCAACGAAACAACTGAAAGCCTGGAAAACCGAGTTCGATCAACCGCTCTCGATGGCAATCAACATTTCGCCTAATCAATTCCGAAGCGACAGTTTTTTGAATACGTTACGAAACATCAAGCAACAACTCCAGCTCGACCCGGCAGACGTCATTTTGGAGATCACGGAAAGTCTTGTCATGCAACAAACTGATGAAATCATCGAACGTATGGAACAAATCAAGCGCTTGAACTATCGACTGTCGATTGACGATTTCGGAACAGGCTTCTCGTCCTTGCAGTATTTGAAGTCCTTCCCGGTCGATGAACTCAAAATCGATAAAGTCTTTCTCGATGATTGGATGGCGTCCAAATCTCATCTCCTCGATGTCATCGTCCATCTTGGGAAGAGTTTAAATCTCCACGTCGTCGCAGAGGGAGTCGAAGATGAAGAGATGTTGGCACACTTAAAGTCGACAGATTGCGATTCTTTCCAGGGCTATTTATATGCGAGACCTGCTTCACCAAGTGTAATCGAACAATTACTCCGATCATCAAAAAACTCACCGAACGCTTGAGGCGCCGGTGAGTTTTCTTATAGGGCGATTGTGGCTGTCCAAAGCCCACAAATGCCATAGGTCGCACATAATAGAATAATCAAGGCAATCAACGACTGGGTACGGGTCAAAAATGGTCGTCCTTGTTCCCGTTCTGCCAAAAGAAAGACGAAGATGCCGGGTGCGTATAGAATCATCGCAATCAAGACATACTCGACTCCCGAAGCGTAGAGTAACCAGGCGGCGTATAGCGAGGCAATCCCGGAAACGACCATCAACCGTAGCGACGTCGTCCGCTTCGCCTCCATCCATCCATAGAGTGCCGAGAATAGATAAGGAACGAGTGCTGCGATTCCAGCGATGCTTGAAAGCACGAGATACGTCTGTTCTGAAAACAAGGCGATGGCCGTAACGACTTGAGTGAACGCTTGGGTGATGAATAGCGCGTTTACCGGTGTCTCGTTCGCATTCAAACGGTGAAATACTTTCGGAAACACCCCATCTCGGCTCGCTACGTACGAAATCTCCGTCGCTAAAATCGTCCAGCCGAGCAATGCGCCTGTTAATGACACGAGCAGTCCGATGTTAATCAATGTTGCGCCGAACGGGCCGACGACCGCTTCTAACACATATGCCATCGACGGTTCAGGCAACGCAGCGAGTTGCTCCTGTGTCATGACACCAAACGAGAAGATGGAAATCATCATATATATCAATAAAGTTCCAATCAGACCAATGACCGTGGCACGACCGACATCTTTTTTATGACGTGCGCGCGACGACAACACGACCGCTCCCTCGATCCCGACAAACGCCCAAAGTGTGACGAGCATCGTTGACTTCACTTGTGGAAACACATCCGCCCAAACAAACCCTGTTTCTCCCCAAAAATCGACTTGGAACGTATCTATTTTAAACGCGAATAGGATCAACACGATGAACAAGATAATCGGGACGAGTTTCGCAATCGTTGTCACGATATTGAGAAGTGCCGCTTCACGCATCCCACGTGAAATGAGCCAAAATAAGCCCCAAATCAAAACGACACTCACAAACAAGCGAAACAGTCGGTGTTCTGCTGAGAATATAGGAAAAAAATAAGCCAATGTACTGAAAATCAACGTGATGTTGGCTACCGTCCCAATCCAAGCCGACATCCAGTATCCCCAGCCGCTGTTGAATCCAACAAACTTCCCGAAGCCTTCACGGGCATAAGCATAAATTCCACCTTCTAGCTCTGGCCGCGTGTTGGCTAAAAACTGAAAGACAAAGGCGAGCATAATCATGCCGACACCCGTAATCCCCCACCCAATTAAAACTGGTCCGACCCCTGCCCCTTGTGCCATGGCACCAGGCAGGTTAAACGCACCTCCACCAATCATAGTCCCAACGACCATCGCCGCAAGACCGAAAAAGCCGATTCCGGCTGAATGTTGTTTCAAGTTAACGCCTCCACTACTACTCTGTCTATACGAATAACTATACAAAAATATTGTATAATCATTCGTTGATTTTTCTATTCTACTTCCTGTAAGGATTGATGAATAGTCATTCTAAATAAGTTTATATTTTCGGATAATTTGAAAAATTCCATTGCATATTCATGTCAGATGTAGTTTAATTACAACATATTCTAAATTATCAGAATTTTCGGGAGGTTGTATGATGCGTAACAAAAAATGGTTAGCGTTATCGGGGGTCGCATTATTGGCGACGGCTGCTTGTAGCACAGGAGATGACTCATCAAGTTCAGAAGGTTCATCTTCGAGCGATGCGAAAAAAGAAATCACAATGGTATCGGCGACGGACTTGCCGCAGCTCGATCCGACACTGACAACAGACTCGACATCGATCATCGTGACAAACAACGTGTTCGAAGGATTGTATCGTCTAGATGAGAACAACCAACCGACACCGGGAATTGCCGAAGATGTCGAAGTATCTGAGGATGGACTTACATACACGTTCAAGTTACGTGACGCAAACTGGTCGGACGGTTCTCCAATTACAGCTGAAGACTTCGTTTACTCTTGGAAACGTGCCCTCAATCCTGAAACAGGTGCGGAGTATGCCTATATTCTTCAAGACTTGAAAAACGCGAACAAAATCCTTGCGGGTGAAATGTCGCTCGACGACCTCGGCGCAAAAGCGATTGACGAAAAAACGCTTGAAGTACAATTGGAAGCACCAGCTCCTTATTTCTTAGGTTTGACTGGATTCCCAACGTATATGCCGCAAAAACAAGAGTACGTCGAAGAGCAAGGCGAAGAGTTCGCAACATCTGTCGACAAGACACTCTATAACGGACCTTACGTCTTGAGCGAGTGGCAAGACAATGCAGGATGGGTTTACAAGAAGAACCCTGAATATTGGGATGCTGAAAACGTCAAGATGGACACGATCAACGTCAAAGTCGTAAAAGACGTATCGACTGGGGTCAACTTGTTCGAGTCGGGTGAAGCGGACTACACGCTCCTCTCTTCTGAATTCGTTCCGCAATTCGAAGACAGCGACGAGTTCAAAACGCGTGCCGATGCTCGAATCAACTTCCTTCGTTTCAACCAAAAGAACGAAGCGCTCCAAAATGTCAACATCCGTGAAGCACTTGCGAAAGGATTCGACAAACAGAGTGTGACAGATGTCATCTTAACAGATGGATCGCAACCGGCGAACTATATCGTAGCGAAAGACTTCACGTTCACAGAAGACGGAGCTGACTTCCGTGAGAAGTATCCAGACCTCCTCAACTACAACGTAGATGAAGCAAAAGCCGCGTGGGAAAAAGGATTAGAAGAATTAGGTGTTGAAACAATCGAACTCGAGTTCCTCTCACGTGACGAAGAAGCGTTCAAGAAAGTGAACGAGTTCATCAAAGGCGAACTTGAGAAGAACTTGCCTGGTTTGACACTTAACATCAAACAGCAACCGTTCAAAAACTTCCTTGATCTTGAAGGGAAAGGCGAATATGACGTTTCTGCAGCTGGTTGGGGCCCTGACTATCAGGATCCGATGACATACCTCGACATGTGGGTCACAGACGGACCGTTTAACCGTATGGAGTACTCGAATGACGAATATGATCAGTTGATTCAATCTGCGAAGAAAGAAGCCGATCAGATGAAACGTTGGGAAGCAATGCAAGAAGCAGAACGCATCCTTCTCGAAGAAGACTTTGCCATCGCTCCGATTTATCAAAAAGGTGAGGCATACTTAGAGCGTTCAAACATCGAGAACATGTACCGTCACCCGTTTGGTGCCGATGCAAGTTTCAAGTGGCTTGACGTGAAATAATGATTGTAACCTCCTTGATTCCTACATGGACCAGGGAGGTTTTTCTGTCGTGAAAGTCTCTCTATAAAGAGTTTGACACTGCGGTTCACCTTATTAGCTGTCATGATCTGCATCATGAATGTATCTGGATTGGATGACAAGCACATCTACTTCGCCTCCATTTTGATTGCTCGAGACACCTTGGTTTTCTTTGTACGTCATTCATCTTCATTACCACAGCCTATCACTGTACATCATAGTTCCCTTTTGGTTCATTCTCGGTAAACTACTCGACCGTCTCACTTATGCAGTGACAACCGCACATAAAAAATGACTTCCATCGATTTGATGGAAGTCATTTTCATATATCACGCCTCACGCTTTGCGCGAAGTTCTGCAGGTACTTTCCCACGTTTTGAAATCACTTCTGCGATTCCAACCAATACGATGAACGAAATCAATGCAGCGAAGAATCCGATCCAAATCGACGCTGTAATCCCGAGCACCAAGTAACCAATCGCCGAGATGACCGCTGCAAGAATAGCGTACGGCAATTGTGTCACCACGTGGTCGATATGGTGTGAGCCCGCTCCTGTTGAGCTGAGAATCGTTGTAT
Source organism: Exiguobacterium sp. s163 (assembly GCF_018617135.1). Lineage (GTDB taxonomy): Bacteria > Bacillota > Bacilli > Exiguobacteriales > Exiguobacteriaceae > Exiguobacterium > Exiguobacterium profundum. Next base: position 58,070 of record NZ_JACSJN010000006.1, on the reverse strand, counting down.
CGGAAATTGGTGAACAGTGGTCACCGAACACCGCTCCGGCCAATACAGCCGCAAGTGACGCGAGAAGGAGTTCTGGTTCAACGGCCATGATCAAGTCGGCACCGATTGGAAGCATCAAACCAAATGTTCCCCAGCTCGTTCCTGTCGAGAATGCCATGATTCCGGCAATCAAGAAGAGAAGGAGTGGCAAGTAAGATGCAGCGATTGTATCTGTCACGAAGCTCGCCAAGTATTCACCAGTCTTCATGTCGCTGATGACCGCAATGATTGTCCAAGCAAACAAGAGAATCAAGACAGCCGGCCACATGGCACGAACGCCTTCCCATGCCGCTTTTCCATAGTCACGTGTTGGGATTTTACGACCAATGAGAAGCAAGAATGCGACAATCAAACTGATGACAACACCCGCAACGAGTGAGCGTGTCACGTCTGTCGATTCGAAGGCTCCAATCAACGAGAAGTCTTGACCGTCAGCCGCGAGCGCTTGTCCACCCGTGTAAAGCATCGCTGACACTGTCGCGATGATAAGCGTGATAATTGGTACGATCAAATCACGTACTTTTCCACCTTCGTGCTCGTGTAAATCTTCGCTCATTCCCATCGGCTTTCCTTTTGCCGAATCATACAACTCCCCTTGGAGGGCACGAAGTTCGTGCGTGCGCATCGGTCCGATGGCAAGTCCAGTGAATGCCACATATGCTGTCAAGAGTAGTGCGAAGACGGCATAGAAGTTCATTGGGATGATTTGAATGAATGCAGAGAATGACGAATAGCTGTCAATCGAGTATTTTGCCAAAATACCTGCGATGATGGCGATGATATATGCACCCCAACTTGAAAGCGGGCTGATGACACAGACAGGTGCTGCCGTTGAGTCAATCATGTAAGCCAGTTTTGCACGTGAGATGTTTTTACGGTCTGTGAGTGGACGACTGATGTTTCCGACCGCCAAGCTATTGAAGTAGTCATCGATAAAAATCAAAATGCCAAGTCCGAATGAGACGAGACGTGCACCGCGTGCTGTCTTGACGTTCGCCGCAGCCCATTCACCAAATGCGCGTGCGCCACCTGACGTTTGAATGATTGACGATAAAATCCCGAGAAGGAGCAAGAACGCAATCAACAAGACGTTCCATTCATTGATGGCTCCATCCGCCCAGAATAAGGCGATGACGTTCGACCACAAATATTGAATCGAATCAATTGGATTGAAGCTATGCAAGAGAAGGACTCCTGCGATGATCCCGACACCGAGTGATGGGATGACCTTTCGTGTTGTGATTGCCATAATAATTGCAAGTAATGCCGGTACGAGTGAGAGTACCGATGTTGAATAATCTACCATGCTGAATTCCTCCTTTTTTATTAGGATGAGGCCCCCCTATGCTTAAAAAAAACGCAAAGCGAGGGCATCGGCAACAAAGCCGACACCCTCGCTGGATGTTCCGTCTTTCTTAGCCGACTTGGAGCGCTCCATACGTAAATATGTATGGCAGTCCGACGGGTATTTCCCGTCAGCCCAGCACAACCCCACGGACATGGTGTTGCACTTCGGCGATCCTGCCTTTTTGTAGTCCTCATCGTTGTCATCCTCCGACTACTTACTCATCAGCATCGCACCTCTACCTCATCGATAGCACGAATATTCATTTAAAGTTACGTCTAAATTATCACAGGTTGGTGTCACATATCAATAGTTTTTTTCATCACGAATGATTCGCTTCAAGACAGCGAGTGCTTCTTGGTCATTCGTTTCCACCGCTTTAAAGAAATCGTTGAAGAAGTGATACAACACGAATCGGTCAGCGTGAGACTTCGTCTGTTCTTTAATCGTAGAGAAAATAAGTCGTCGTAAACGACGTTTTGTCTGTGTTTCTTCTGGTAGTTCTTCGCATCGGTCCTTGAAAGCACGATATACAGAATTGATCAATTCCTCATGTTCATCATACGACCGATTGTAAGCAACTTGTTCCATCTGTAATATCCCCCCTTTCAATGTTGACCCGATGAAACTTGACGTAACTATACCAACTTCCCGTCACGCATTCAATCGTTATCGGCGGTTCTTAACAAAAATCATACGTTAGACCGAGTCAAGCGTTGATGAATGAGAACGTGGTCACGTCGAACAATCCCATATCGGTCAATTTCAAGTCAGGAATGACCGGTAAGGCGAGGAAGGACATCGTCAAATACGGATTGAAATGACGATGGGCTCCCACGACATCTAGCGCATCATTGAGCTGTTCCAGAATCTCTGCCACTTCACGATATGGTCGCTTCGTCATCAGTCCACCAATCTCGAGCGGAAGGACGGCAAGCACTTCTCCTTCCGATACGGCGACGACCCCTCCCCCTACTTTTTCAAGCGTTCTCGCCGCGAGCAACATGTCTTCCGGGCTGACCCCGGCGACGACCAAGTTATGGCTGTCATGGGCAACCGTGGCTGCTAGGGCACCTCGTTTCAAGCCGAATCCCGTTACCGGGGCAAGAGCCATATGGCCTGTCCCATGATGGCGTTCGATGACGGCAAGCGTCGCGATATCCTGCGATAAATCTGCGCCTGATGCGTCTGGTTGGAACGTGAGACGCTGTCGTTTCGTCAACAAGCTGTTCGGAAGCACTTGAATGACATCGATTTCTTCTTCACTTGCGGCAAGTCGGAACGACTCGGCGGTCAATTCGGGTAAAGCGAGCTCACCTTTCATCGGTTTTGGCACTTCAATCCCTTCCGATTCAAACGTCGCATTCCCCTTCTCCGCAACGAGCGTACCATTCACATAGACTTGTTCGATTTTTACCGATTCGACGTCTGACAAGATAACGAAGTTCGCCTTCTTACCAGGTGCAATGGCCCCGACCTCTTTTAATCCATAGGCCTCTGCGGCATGTAGACTTGCGATGGCATAGGCCGTTTCCGGCTTAACCCCTTGCTTGATGGCGGTACGGATGTTGTAGTCGATTCCACCTTCCGCGACCAAGTCATCCAAATGCTTATCATCCGTACAGAAAAGGAAGCGGTGGGCATTGCTTTCCGTAACGGCTAGGCTCACCTTCTCTACGTTTCGAGCAACGGACCCTTCCCGAATTTGAACGTAGAATCCACGTCGCACTCGTTCAATCGCCTCTTCCGCAGTCGTACATTCATGATCCGTCATGATTCCTGCAGAACGATAGACGTTCAATTGGTCTGGGCCAAGTCCCGATGCGTGTCCGTCGACCACTTTACCCGCTTGTTCCGTCTGTGCGATTTTTTGAAGCATGTCTTCACTTCCGGCTTCAACCGAAGGATAATCCATGACCTCGCCTAGTCCATGCACTCCTGGATCTCCTAAAAACGGGGCCAAATCTTCCGCATACAGTTTAGCACCTGCATGTTCGAACGGTGTCGCCGGTACACAACTCGGAAGCATCATGCGGACGTCGAGTGGAAGTCCTTTCGCATCTGCTAACATGTACTCAATCCCGAGTGCTCCGTTCACATTCGCAATCTCATGTGGATCGGCAATCACGGTCGTGACGCCAAGTGGCAAGACCGCTTTCGCAAACTCATGCGGTGGGACCATCGATGACTCGATATGGACGTGGGAATCGATAAAGGACGGCGCAAGCGTCCACGTCGGATCGTGATACTCGACCTCCCCATCGTACCCATCCCCAATAGCCACGATATATCCCCCGTCGATGGCGACGTCTGTACGAATCGTCTCACGACTGTACACGTCAATCACTGCGACGTCTTTAAAGACGACGGCCGCTTTCTTTTTTTTTGCGGCGATGTCAATCAAATGTTGTTTCTCCATCTTTCGATCTCCTTATTCAACGTATTTTAACTATCTTACCAAGAATATTCTTTTCGTTGCAATTTCTTTTTCAAGTTGTGCGACAATGATAACATATCCGTCTGAAAGGGGTTACAACGATGCAATACAAATTAGGAGAGTTGACACCAAAAGTCGACCCGACGACTTATCTCGCACCAGGGGCACATGTGATTGGAGATGTGACCATCGGCGCGCACTCGGGAGTATGGTTCAATACCGTCATCCGTGGAGACGAAGGACCCATTCAAATCGGTTCTTACGTCAACATTCAAGATGGTTCGATGATCCACCAATATGAAGGCTCACCGACCATCATCCATGATCGTGTCTCGATTGGTCATATGGCGATGATTCACGGCTGTGAGATTGAAGAAGACTGCTTGATTGGCATGCACGCCACCGTGCTCGATGGGGCGAAGATTGGAAAAGGGTCCTTTGTTGCTGCCGGTGCGCTCATCACACCGAACATGCAGATTCCTGAAGGGGTGATGGTCATGGGTGTCCCAGCCAAAGTCGTTCGTCCATTAAACGATGAAGACCGTTTTATCATGCAGAGAACGGTCAAGAAATATGCTAAGCGTGCCGAACAATATAAAGAGACGTGCATTCCAATTCGCGAATCATAATGTTCATGAAAGCGTTTACAAGATTCATAAAATGTTAACGTTTCTCTCGAATTTTCTACATAGTTCCTTTGTATACTGAAGTTGTAGCCAAGCTGATGTATTGAAAGGAGCCCACTCTATGTATCCGAACCATGATCAACTCATGCTAGACCTGTACGCCTCATCCATCAATCCAAGTTATGGTCTTCATATCGATGATTCATTCGATGATGCCCTTCATGGCGCACATCGAGAGGTTTGGGAACGTATGCATTTGGATAATAGTAGAGAAGAAGATTCTAAAAATGGAGGAACGACTGGATGATTCCAACGACTGTGATTCAAGATTGGCTCGCAACAAAATTAAAGCGATAACTCAGATATATACAGCAAGCGAACGAAGGGATTCCCCATCGCTCGCTTTTTATTATTCAAACATGATGAGATGCGAATCAATCGGTTGTCGCGCTTTCGGTGTAGGGATATCTTCTGTGTCATATTTCCCGATTTGCAGGAGACCGATAAACGTCTCCCCTTCCGCCCCAATCATTTCCTTCAACCGTGCATCATCAAACAGTCCACCCGTCCGCCAGACCATTCCGATCTCACGTTCACTTAAGAGCAGCTGAACATTTTGAATGAATGTCGCCGTCGCGAGTAACGCGTCACGATTCCCTTTGTCCGTTTCAAAATGTTTTGCCGTCACATACATACAGGCCGCCGCATTTAAAATTCGTCCCGTCACTTTTTCGCGTTGCCCTTCTGACGCCTCCGAGAAGGCTGGTTCGAGCGCATCGAGTAACACTTGCTTCCCGTCTCCATTGAACACATACACGTTCCATGGTTCGACTTTATTGTGAAATGGTGCATGATGTGCCGATTGCAACACTTCATAGAGCACTTTCGTATCGATTGGTTCTTCTTTGAACATACGGACCGTACGTCTTTCTTCAATTAACTTTTGTGCTGCTGTCTTTGTCATGACCGTCACTTCCCCTTTTTTTCTCTTCTCTATCATAATTGAAAAACATTCTCATTTCAAAATCAAAAAAAGACTACAGATTGCTCTGCAGTCTTACGTTGATTGTCCAATGACCTCACATGCCACCAAGTCTTCAAACGTTTGGCGACGAACGACAAGTCGATGTGCCCCGTCCTTCACGAAGACAACAGCTGGACGAAGCATCTGGTTATAGTTGCTCGCCATGGAGAAATTGTATGCTCCTGTCGCTTTGACAAGTAATAAATCACCTGGTGTGACAGGGGGGATCAACGAGCGGTTCGAGATGATGTCTCCCGACTCACAGCACGCTCCGACTATTTTTGCCTCGAGCGTCTTCTCTTCATTCATCCGTGTCGCTGCCACGACCTCATACTCTGCGTCATACAGTGCCGGACGGATATTGTCCGTCATCCCGCCATCGACAGACACGAATGTACGAACGCCGCTCACTTCTTTGACGGTCCCCACCTCATACAGCGTGGCACCCGCATTGGCGACGAGCCAACGTCCTGGCTCAATCCCGATTTTCGGAAGTGGCAATTCACGTGCCTCGACTTCTTCGACCAACGTCTCCATGACTTGCTCCATCGTCTGGGCAAAATCGAGATATTCGTCTTCATCCAAGTAAGCGACGCCGAATCCCCCACCGATGTTCAAGACGTCCGTCGTATAGCCGGTTTCCTGACGAATCGTATCCATGAAGCGCACCATCGTCTTCACCGTGTTGATGAAGAGGGTCGGATCTTGAATTTGAGAACCGACGTGACAATGGATTCCCTTCAACTGTAAGTGCTCGGCTTCTAACGTTGCACGAATCGCATCTAAATACGTGTCGTCATGCGTCGGGAAACCGAATTTTGTATCAACCCCACCCGTTTGAATCGCCGCATGGGCACCCCCGACAACTTGAGGCACAATGCGGAGAAGCACATCGACTTCGCGATTGTATTCAGCCGCAAGTCCTGACAAGAGGCTGATCTCCCGCATATTGTCGATGGTAAAGTGTGTAATCCCCTGTTCGAGAGCATACGTGATGTCAAGAATCGTCTTGTTCGATCCATGAACGTGAATGCGCTCCGCCGGTACACCGGCATGCAGTGCCACGTACATCTCACCCCTTGAGACGACATCGACACTTAACCCTGCGGCCATCACTTTTTCATAAACGGCCGCAATCGATAATGCTTTTGACGCGTATAACGCATACGTGTTCGGATACTTATCTAGAAACGCATTCTGGACAATTCCAAGGCGACGCTCTAGTTCTGGCTCACTCATGATGTATAAAGGTGTCCCGTACGTCGCTTGAAGTTCACGGACGGACACGCCTTCGATCAAACATTCTGATTGATTGGTGGTGTACATACAATTCCTCCTTCAAAGCGATGTGGAACACGCCACGAACGGGCACAGAGCTGTTCTGAGTTGTTGGCATAGCCAACACGTGTCACGTCATCGATTTTCGTCTCAATCCCATATAATGCGACGCGGTCGCCGATTTGTACGTCTTCGTCGACTTTGATGAAGCTATGGCTCATAAAGATGTTACTGATGAACCGGTATGCTTTCCCCGCGATGTGAACAGGCAAGTGACGTCTCGCCCGCATCAATCCATCCCCATATCCGACAGGTAAGACAGCAATCCGTTCTTTCGATTCCGCGGTATATCCCGTTCCATACCCGACATGAGCCCCCGCTTCGATGTCGTGGACGGCAACCACTTCTGTCTCCCAATAAAACGCAGGTACGAGCCACTCAACCGGCTCAACCGACGAATAACCGTATAAGAAAATACCGACACGCACATGTGTGCAATGGTGCAAGCGCGAGTCGTCTTGAAGCGTGGCCGCACTATTTGCCGCATGGATCAGTTCAAACGTATGACGTTCCATCAAACGTGTCGACCAGTCGGCAAAGCGTTCGACTTGGACGCTATGCTCGACTTCGGCATTGTCCGCATCCGCGAGCGGAAAATGTGTACATAGTCCGACAAGGTTCAATCCTTCATTTTGGCAGAAGGCAACGATCTGTAGCGCTTCTTCAAACGTTTTGGCACCGAATCGGTTCATGCCGACGTCTAATTTCAAATGAAGGCGAACGCCATCGAGATGCTCACGCTGCGAGACGAGCCATTCATACGAGCCGATTGCGACGTCAAATTCATGGGTATGCACGTGTTCCCACGTGTATATCGGATTCATGACGAGGACGCGAGCCGACTCTGCATGCGCTCGCACTTCAATCGCTTCTTCTAACGTGGTCACCATGAAGTGACGGACTCCTTCATCATACAAAGTCGTCACAACTGGCTCCATTCCTAGGTTATAGGCATTGTTTTTCACGACCGCAAACACGGGGCGCCCGAGCGCTTCAATCCGGCGTTTGTTTTCGCGAATCGCATTCAAGTCAATTGTGACTCCCATCGTGCAAAACTCCTTTACTCTGTTACTGCTGATTTCACGAACGTGATCCAATCGCGGTGTTCCGGAAGTTGTCCTGTTACGGCTTCACGATAGCGTGTCAACATTTCGGTCGCAACCGTTTGGATACCTCCACCAATCGAGATATGGTCGACCTCGATGACGCTCGTCACCTCGGCTGCCGTTCCCGTCAAGAAGATTTCATCGGCCACATAGAGCTCATCGCGTCCGATATGGCGCTCGACGATTTCATAGCCGGCCTCGCGAGCCAATTGCATCACCGTTTGGCGTGTGATGCCATCTAGTACAGAACAATCAAGGGACGGTGTCGTAATCGTTTTTCCTTTCACGAGGAAGATGTTCGCGACACTCGCCTCACTGACGTTTCCGTTCATATCAAGGGCAATCGCTTCATCGAATCCGTCACGGAGCGCCTCTCCTTTTAATAGCTGTGAGTTCATATAGTTCGAGGCCGCTTTCGCTTGCATTGGCATCATTGTAGAAGACACGCGGCGATACGAGGCCACTTTCGCTCGAATCCCGACCGTCTTGTTGAAATATTCACCGAGCGGCCAACACGAGATGGCAACATGTACCTTCGTCTCAGCAGTCGGCATAAGTGCCTGCCATGGTGTTCCAAGGAAGACGAACGGACGGATGTAGCATGCTTCAAATCCGTTTCGCTCAATCAATTCCATCGTGGCTTGTTCGAGTTCATCTACCGTATACGGTAGCGTGACGTGGTAGTATGCACACGAGCGAACAAGTCGCTCCAAGTGTTCACGTAATCGGAAGATAGCAGGACCTTCCTTCGTGTGATACGCGCGAATCCCTTCAAAGAACCCGCTTCCGTAATGAATCGCGTGTGTCATGATACTCGTGTTTGCGTCAGTCGGCTCAATCCAAGCCCCGTCTTTCCACATCCATTGTCCATACTGTTCCATAATGCAACTCTCCCATTCCTCATTTTTTATATTTTCTGTCTATTATACGTTAGAGAGAGCGTAAGTCATCAACAAGTTGCGTTTTTTCAGAAGTTTTTTCATCTTTCTGTTTGATGATTCGTGCCGGTGTTCCCGCAACGACGACGCCTGGAGGTACGTCTTGTGTGACGACACTGCCTGCCGCGACAACCGCATTTTCACCGACGCGAACGCCTTCCAAGATGACTGCGTTCGCCCCAATCATGACACCATCCTCGATGATGACCGGATCTTTTGAAGGTGGCTCAAGAACCCCTGCGACCACGGCACCTGCGCCAAGGTGAACGTTCTTCCCGAGCGTTCCGCGCGCTCCGATGACAGCGTTCATGTCGACCATCGAACCATCTCCGATGACCGCTCCGATGTTGACGACAGCTCCCATCATGACAACCGCGTTGTTTCCGATTTGGACGTGGTCTCGGATGAACGAGCCTGGTTCGATTCGGGCATTGAGTCGTGTCGTATCAAGCATCGGTACGGCACTGTTGCGACGGTCGTATTCAAGATGTGAATCCGTGATGACCGATGCATTTGCTTCCAAAAATGCCGCAGCGCGTTCTGCCGTCGTCAAAAACAGTTTCGACTCATCCGTTCCGAATGCTTTCGCTTCCTCGATTACAAGACCCGCCAATTGACCGTTGACGTAAAGCTTGACTGGTGTTTCCTTCTTAGCATCTTTAATATATTGTGCGATTTCATAAGCGTTTGTGAGTAACATGAGTAGCCTCCTCGTATAAGTTCGATAGATTATAAAGTCCTGCCGGGCGATCGATGATCGTTGCCGCAGCGGCAAGGGCCCCGTTTGCAAAGACGCGTTTCGATAACGCGGTATGTTTCAGTTCAATCATTTCATCATCTCCGGCGAAGAGCACGGTATGCTCACCGAAAATCGTGCCACCCCGAATGGAATGCATTCCTAACTCTTCAGCTCCACGCGCTTCCCGACGTGACGTTCGTTCGTAAATCGGTGTCACGTCACGCTTCGCTTCGATGGCACGTGCCAATAATTCTGCCGTCCCGCTTGGTGCGTCCACTTTCTTCCGATGGTGTGCCTCAATCACTTCAATATCATATCCGAGAGTGAGTGGGACGAGTTGGTCGAGCAACTGCTTCAAGAGCGCGATCCCGTATGAGGTGTTGTAAGACTGGAAGATTGGGATGTCTTGTGAAGCCGTTTCAATCTCGGCCAGTTCATCCGGTGTGAAGCCGGTCGTCGCGATGACGAGCGGAATATTGCGCTCCCGTCCGAACGCGAGTAAATCAGGGAGTAACGCCGGGTTCGAAAAGTCGATCACGACATCGACGGGTACGTCCACCTCATTCAGAGTCGCCGTGTGCTCGTCACTTCCCGGTGAGACGATTGCCGTTACGTTTACACCTTGCGCATGAGCGACCTCTTCGACAATGCGTCCCATTGCGCCAAACCCATGGATGAGAACATTCATTGTCTCACCTCATTGAATTGTTCCATCGCCGATAGTAATTTCGCCTCAGCCGTCGCGCTCATTGGAACGAGCGGCAGACGTGGCACACCGACTTCAAATCCTCGCGCTTGAAGCGCTGCCTTCACCGGAATCGGATTCACTTCTGCGAAAAGTTCATCGATGACTGGGAGTAAACGAATTTGCCACGTACGTGCCGTCTGCAAATCACCCGCCAATAGGGCGTCTGCCAACGCGACCGTCGCTCCCGGATAGACGTTTGATAAAACGGAGACGACCCCTTGTGCGCCCCAAGCCATGTACGGCAAGATTTGATCGTCATTTCCACAGTAAACGGTGAACCCTTCCGGAATATGGGCCATCATCTGCGCCATGACCGAGATATCCCCACTCGCTTCTTTCAAGGCCGTGATGCGCGGATGTTCCGCGAGCTCACCTACCGTTTCCGGTGCCAAGGCGACACCCGTCCGTGACGGAACATTGTAGAGCATGAGCGGAATCGGTGACGCATCCGCAATCGCAGTAAAGTGAGCAATCAGCCCGGCCTGTGTCGACTTGTTATAGTACGGTGTGACGACCATCGCCATCTCCGCACCAAGTTCGGCAGCCCGTTTCGTTTTCTCAATACTGACTGCTGTATTGTTCGAACCGGTCCCCGCGATGATCACGGCTCGACCGTTTGCGACCTCCACCGCTCGAACGAGCAATGTCTCAAACTCGTCATCAGTGATTGTCATCCCTTCGCCGGTCGTCCCACCGATGACGAGACCCGTCACACCTTCTTGGATTTGGTCTTCAATTAATGCCGCCCATGCTTCTAGATTCAACTGCCCATTTTCTTGAAATGGGGTAGCTAGTGCTGTCGCCACTCCTGTGAACATGTCATCTCCTCCTTATTTCGTCGCTGTTTGACTAATCATACATTGCGCGATTTGAACGGCATTCGCTGCCGCCCCTTTTCGGACGTTATCTGCAACGCACCAAAGATGGAACGTATTGGGTTGTGAATCGTCTCGGCGAATTCGTCCGACATACACCTCATCCGTCCCGTTCGCATCGAGCGGTGTCGGATATGTCAATTCGGATGGATTGTCCATTAACACGACCCCTGGTGCATCGGCGAGGACTGCTTTCAGTTCTGCGACCGTCGCATCTCGCTCGAGCGACACAGTGATCGAGACCGCATGACTGTTTCGCATTGGCACTCGGACACAAGTGGCCGTCACCCCGAGGTTTGGCGCATTTAAAATCTTACGTGTCTCATCCATCATCTTCTGTTCTTCTTTCGTATAGCCATTTTCTAGAAACACATCGATGTGCGGCAACACGTTATCATAAATCGGATACGGATAATTCGTCGGTTCCTCTCCGCGCGCACCGCGCTCGAGGTCATCGATCCCTTTTTGACCCGATCCCGATACCGCTTGATACGATGTGTAGGCGACGCGTGTCAGTCCGTATACTTCCGCTAGAGGCGCGAGCGCCACGACCGATTGAATCGTGGAACAGTTCGGGTTCGCGATGAGCGTTCTCTCCGGACTGAGTTCGACTCGGTTCACTTCCGGTACGATGAGTGGAATTCCTTCTTGCATTCGGAATGCACTTGAATTATCGATGACAATGACTCCTTGCTCACTCAACCGAGGGGCATGTTGTTCACTGATGCTGCCACCTGCAGAGAAGAGTGCGATATCGATCGGGTCCGCATAAATCGCATCGGTCAATTCACGAATCACGATCGATTGCCCATTCACCTCGACCGTCTTTCCTGCCGAGCGGGCTGAAGCATAGAGTCTCAACTCGCTGATTGGAAATTCATATTCTGTTAAGACGTCAATCATTTTTTGTCCGACGGCACCTGTCGCACCGACGACTGCTACGTTATACATCGTGCTACCTCCTTATAAGTTGAACCGGGCCGCAATGGCTGCGACTGCCGCTTCCACATCTTGTTCTTGAATCGTATAGGAAATACTGATTTCTGATGTCGTGACTTGATAGAATGGAATCCCCATCTCGCGGAATGTCGCGAAGAGCTCTGATGCGACGCCTGTCGCGTCTCGCATGCCGATTCCGACGACCGAAATTTTTGCATGTTCCGTGTGACGATCGATTTTGATTTGAGGCAAGGTCGCTGTCAACTCCGCGAGTGCCTCTTCTAAAAATGCCTCTTCATCGAGCGGACATGTGAACGAGAGGAACACTTCACCGTCGAATGCCGTCTGTGAAATCATATCGATGTTGACGTGTCGCTCTGACAATCGTTCAAAGATGTCTGCGACTCCCGCCGCCGTATGCGGAATATGTTTGATTGAGACACTGAGTACGTTCTTGACGACACTCACACTCGTGACTGCTTTTTGTTCCATCGCTTGCGTCGTATCCATGATCCATGTTCCTCCTTCGCTCGAGAGCGTCTTCCCAACAAAAATATTGACGTCGTACTTTTTCGCGAGCTCCACGCTGCGCATCTCCATCACTTTAGAGCCCAGTGCGCTCATCTCCATCATTTCGTCATAAGAGACAGTGTCCAGACGTTTCGCCGTCGGATGGATTCGTGGGTCTGTCGTATAGACACCCGCGACGTCCGTATAAATTTCACAACGCTGACTGAGGACGGCCGCCAGTGCGACGGCTGTCGTGTCCGAACCGCCACGCCCAAGGGTCGTGACGTCTCCCGCCTCATTTACGCCTTGGAATCCAGCGACAATCAGGACGTCGTATTGACGCAACTTCTCGTGTAACACTTCTTTCCGAATCGCTTTGATTTTGCTCTTCGTATGAATGCCCATCGTATCAATCCCGGCTTGCTGTCCTGTTAATGAGATGGCCGGTACGCCTCGCGAGTTCAAGGCGATACTGAGTAGGCTAATTGTCTGTTCTTCCCCGACGGCGAGTAGCCGGTCGAGTTCGCGAATCATCGGGCGATCCGTGATTTGTTTGGCGAGCGACAAGAGCGAATCTGTCGTTTTGCCCATCGCCGATACGACGACGACCAATTTTTCACCGGTCGCCACACGTGTCTGTAAATAGTCCGAAATGGCTTGTATTTGTTCGATTGTGGCAACGGAGCTGCCACCAAATTTCAGTACGGTTGTCATCAAGTTCCCCACTTTCAAGATGTCCACCAACAGAAAAAGCGGCAGACCGGTAGGAAGCACTCTCCCTACGGTCTGCCGCTTGTACGCGCAGTTGAAAAACGATTAAAGAATCGTTCCGTAGATAGCGCTCCATGGTAGTTGACCATGGCAGTGTAGGCGTTGTTCACGACTACCCCAGCCTTCATTCACACGCACGTGAACGTCGACTTCGGCGAATTTCCCCTTTCGGCTCGGTCCGGAGTGCGTCCGTTTCAACCAAGCTTACTCATGTCATTCGCAACCTCTATCTGTCAGTTGTTAGTATTAGTTATAACAAAACGAAATCTTCTTGCCAACCTTTTTTTAGAAAAATGGGATATTTCAAAAAAGGATTACCATGTTTTTCGCATCATGCGGTGTGGGAGATTGGCATCCAAAAACTCATCTCCGAACGCCTCGTACCCGAGCTTTTCATAAAACGGAAGCGCCGTCAGTTGTGCACCCAATCGTAGTTCAACCAACCCTTGACGTTTCGCGACACGTTCAACTTCAATCATAATGTCTTTCCCATATCCATGACCCCGGGCCGATTGAATCGTCGCCACTCGCTCCACTTTTCCGACAGTCGAGTCGACTGGACGAAGACGCGCTGTCGTCACAGGTTCGGAGTCAAGGAGCCCGACCACATGTGTACACATATCGTCTAAATCATCGTATTCTAAACTCTCATCAATTCCTTGTTCCTGAACGAATACGATCTCCCGCACTTGTTTGGCCTGTTCAATCAACGCTGGTTCGTTTCCCGATTGAATGATCAACATGGTAAAACTCCTTCCTGCAATCGTTTCACGATTTCTTCGATTCCCTTTTCTAGTTCCGCTACGGATGTGAAACGCGCTTGGGCCTGCTTATGGCTTCCACCGCCACGACCAATCTGCATCTCTTGGAGCGCCGCTTTCAAGAATGTGCCGACGGCGATATCCTGTGTCCCGTCATGCATAACGAACAATTTCTGCGTTCCATAGTTGGCGCCAACGGCAATTCGTCCTGTTGCTGCGATTCGTTCGATGATGGCGGTCGTCAACGTTTCCGCTTCTGTTCTCCCGACATGTAAGGCCACATAGTTATCTTCTTTCAACACGGCCTCCACTTTCGCTTTGGCAATCCGTTCTTCGAGCGTTTTGATTTCTTTTTCACGTTCCAAACGAATCGTATGTTCTTCGATTACACGGGCTGCCACGGATTCATTCGTTGTCGAGAATGTATGGTGAATCGTCCGCAACGCTGCTCGCGCTTGTTGAGTCGCCTTGATCGCTCGACTTCCCGCCACATACGTCAAGCGTAGATTCCCCCTCACTTTCTTCACCGCCGTCACATGGATGGTACCGAGTTGTCCCGTTGTCTCCACATGAGTGCCACCACATGCATTGTAATCTAGACCTTCGATTTCGACGATGCGAATCATCCCCGTTCGGTCCGTCTCTTTCCGTAAGCGCGCCCGGTCTACTTCTTCTTTTGGGATTTCATAGACACGAATCGGACGGTTTTCAAAGATGACTTGTTGCATCTCTTGTTCAAGTGCCTCAACGTGCGCCCAGTCCATCGTTGCCGTTTCAATCTCAATAGATGAATCGGTCTCTCCGATTCCAAAGCTGAGCGTCCGAATGCCA
Source organism: Exiguobacterium sp. s163 (assembly GCF_018617135.1). GTDB lineage: Bacteria > Bacillota > Bacilli > Exiguobacteriales > Exiguobacteriaceae > Exiguobacterium > Exiguobacterium profundum. The sequence continues at coordinate 43,043 of NZ_JACSJN010000006.1, read as the reverse complement.
TGGCGGTCTTCCAAAATCGCCGTTATCACATGTTGAGCAGTATGCTGGATGGAATGATCCCGTCTGACGTCCTCATCGATTCGAACCTCTATCGTCGTGCCCGCTGGTAATGATTCTGACAAGAGATGCCATACTTCCCCGTCCTTGATTTGTACGTCCAGTACAGGATGCGTCCCAATCCATCCACGGTCAGCCGGTTGTCCCCCACCTTCCGCATAAAACGGGCTGTTCTCGAGTGTGTGCCAATGACCGTTGCCGTCTTCCTTTATTGAGGTCACGACTGTACTTGCTGTATATGGTTCCATCTTGTTCTCCACCTTCTCTCTATAATCTGTTCAGACAACTAGTTTAATTTCGTCTATAATGAAACATACATCTTCTCAGTCAGGAGCGAAATGATATGTTAGAAATCGATAAACAATCTCCGTTACCTATTTATTATCAAATTGAAGCGTACTTAAAGCAACAAATTGATGACGGATTGTTAAAACCAGGAGACACCTTGCCTTCAGAGCGTGAATTTTCGGAGCAATTTCACGTCAGTCGGATGACGATTCGTCAAGCCATTATGAACCTCGTCAACGCCGGTTATTTGAGCCGTCAAAAAGGACGAGGCACATTCGTCGCGAGTCAGAAGATTGCGATGACGTTATCGGGACTGACAAGTTTTTCCGAGGAAATCAAACATCGAGGTATGCGACCGCTAAGCCGTCTCTTGTCATACGAGGTCATTCCGGCAACGGATCGCATCGCGCAGCAACTGAGTATCCCAAATCAAACACCGGTTTATGAGATGAAACGGCTACGACTCGCCGATGATCATCCACTTGCGCTCGAGACCGCCTATATTCCCGTTCATTTATTGCCTGACCTGACGCAAGATGACGCCACGGGATCGATCTATGCGTATGCCGAACAGCATGGCTTACGCTTGAAGAATGCAACACAAACACTCGAAGCCCGGAGCGCCGGTCCAGAAGAAGCCAATCTCCTCACGATTTCTCCGAACGCACCGGTCTTGTTGATTGACCAGCGAACATATCTCGAGGATGGCGGCATGTTTGAATACAGCCGTTCCCTTTTCCGTGGCGACTCGTACTCTTTCACTGTCGCCATGGATCGCATATAAAAAAGTTTGCCCGAGGGCAAACTTTTTTTATTGGGCTTCATACGTTACCCCGCTCGGGTCTAACGTATACGATTCGAGTTCTGTATCGGACATCGGCTCGACACGGTTACCCGCATCCGCTTGTTGCACACGATAGCGCACTTCTTCAAGAAGCGGTTCGTTCAAGAAGTAATAGAAGTGTCCGTCATCTGCCCGGGCACCTTCTCCAGTCAATTGGTATTGCACCGTATTGTGGAGCGCGCCAACGTCCTCAATTAAACGCATATAGTCATTCGGTCCAAGTGTCGTCTGCATGTTGTCACCGACGGCTTTCAAGACCTTATCGTAATTGTTTAGGAGTGATGTGCCGAGTGATTGTTCGAGCACGGCATTAATGACTTCCATCTGGCGTTGTCCACGACCGATGTCTCCACGTGGGTCATCGTATCGATTTCGGACGTAGGCAAGTGCCTCTTCACCAGAAAGCCGTTGAAGGCCTTGTTCGATTTGAACTGTCTCACGTGACGCATCGTAACTGTTTTGTTGTGATGAGAACGGAACATCAATCTCAACGCCACCTACCGCATCAATGAAATCAACGAACCCTTGGAAGTTGAGCGAGACGACATGGTCAATTTCAACACCGACTAAATCTTCGATCGTGTTCGTCGCCATCCGCATCCCGTTGTTCGGATTCGATTCATCCATCGAACCGAAATAGTAAGCGTGTGTGATCTTATCTTGGTCAAGTCCCGTCTTGCCATAAGGAATGTTATAACCCGTGTAGTCGATGTTGACATACGAATCACGCGGGATACTGAGCATCGTCGTCTGCTTTTCTTTCTTGTTTAAAATGACGACAATCATGACGTCTGATCGTCCGAACTCACCGCGCGCTTTCTTCTGTGGCGAAAGGTCTGTTCCTAAAACCAAGAACGTCTCCGTATCTTCTTTATCATAACGAGTCGGCTCAACCGTCGGGTCATCCTCTAATGTGACTTGGGTGCCGGACAACATATTGTGGGCTTTGTAAAACGCTGTACCGTAAATGCTAGACCCAGCAATAATCGCAATCAGCACGAGGGCACTAAATATCTTATAAAACGCAGACGGACCTGTGCGCTGTCTGCGAGCATGTGTTCTAGAATTCATATCGGTCTCCTTCGAGTCAAAATAATGAGCTTCACTCATTATAGAGGAAAGCGGGAAATTTGTCGAAAACGTTTTGATGACAAATTCGTTTCTTTACATTTTCCCACAGTTGAACACAGAAAAACCCGCGGAGATGACTCCGCAGGTTCGTTAATCCCGAATGGTGAAAAATCGTGTTGCCGCTTCTTGCCCACGGGCTTGTAAGGATTCCGCACAGCGTGATGCAGCCGCCCCGTCGAGCACGACCGTCACACCTGGATGGGCCTGTAGGATTGTGGCCGGCCAGTCGACCGTCGGTACGCTTTCAATCATGTGCTGTACCGCTTCAGCTTTCCGCTCCCCTGTCGCCACAAGGACAATCTCACGTGCGTTCATGATCGTATCGAGCCCCATCGTGATCGCATGTGTCGGGACGTCTTCCAATCGGTCAAAAAAGCGACGGTTTGCCTCTCGTGTTGATTCGGTGAGTTCGGTCACGTGCGTCTTCGCATCGAGGGCCGTGCCCGGTTCATTAAATGCGATGTGACCATTTTCCCCGATACCAAGAAGTTGTAAGTCGACACCAAGCTTCCGAACGAGGTCTTCGTAACGAGCCGCTTCCGCTTTTGGGTCCGGTGCGTCCCCTTGAGGCAAGTGACTCTGTTTGAATGGCACTTCATCGAAGAGACGGTCTTTCATAAAGCGGTTGTAACTTTGAGGATGTTCGGGCGATAATCCGATATATTCATCTAAATTGACGCTCGTCACATGGCTACAATCGAGCGCGTCCTGTTTAAACATCTGATACATCCCGACCGGTGTGCTACCGGTTGCGAGACCGAGTACAAAGTCATGTTTCCCTGAAATCCGTTCTTTGATTAGCGTATAGGCGATTCGTTCCGCGTCGTTCGCCGTCTTTGCGACTAGTACATTCATCTTTGTTCCTCCCGTTCATATACGATTCGACCTTTGACGAAAGTCATCTGAACATGTGTCGTGTCATCCCAAACGACAAGGTCTGCATCAAACCCCGATTTGATATCGCCTTTTGTCGTCAACCCGAATTCTTTGGCCGCATTCGTCGAGGTCATTTTTACCGCTTCTTCCACAGTACATCCCGTATATGCCTGAATGTTTCGGAATGCAGCATCCATCGTCAACACACTGCCCGCAAGGTTCCCGGCTTGAAGTCGCGCAGCCCCGTCCGCTACGATGACCGGTTGGCCGCCAAGCTCATATTGTCCGTCCGGAAGTCCTTTTGCTCGCATCGCATCCGTGATGACGACAAGTTCATCTGCTCCTTTTAAGCGAAACGCGAAGTCGACCATCTCCGGACGACTATGGATCCCATCCGGAATGATTTCCGCGATGACTCCACCCTCTAAGAGACAATAGCCTACCGTTCCGGGTTCTCGATGATGTAACCCACGCATCTGGTTATAAAGATGCGTCCCGTGTTTGACGCCCGCCTGCTTGTTCTCTTCAAATGTCGCGCTCGTATGGCCCGCTGAACCGATCGCACCGGTTTCGCGAAGTACCGCTTCAAATGCACGTGCACCTGGCCGTTCCGGTGCATACGTAACGAGGCGGATATGACCGCCGGCGAGCTCTTGCCATTTTCGGAACTGCTCGGCGTCCGGGTCGATAATATATTCCGCCGGCTGTGCCCCAGCCATCTCCACGTTGACGAAAGGACCTTCCAAGTGAATCCCGATGAGTGTCGTATCCTGCGCTTCGATGACGTTTCGGACCGCCTTCAAAGCATGCTCAATCGCTTCTTTTGACTGCGTGATGGTCGTCGCAAAAAAAGAAGTGACGCCTTCTTGTAGCATGTCGTTACTCAACTGCCGAAGTTTTGATTCATCCGCATCCATCGTATCGACTTCATATCCCCCGTGGATATGCACATCGATGAGACCCGGTGTCACGAGTGCTCCAGCGACATCAATCACATGCTCATCCTGTTGTTCAAACTGTTCCATCGATCCGATTTCATCAATCTTTTGACCATTCCATCTGATATATCCACGTTCCCATGTATGTTCTGCTGACACGATACGAGCATTGATCAATGTCCCCATCGGTTCACCACTCCTTTTTGTTTTCCTCCATGTTATCATATCGGATAAAAGTATAGTTGTATAGACCAATTTAAAATAAATAAAAGATTGTTCACATTTGCGAACAATCTTCTCCTCTCTATGTCGATTGAATCGTGCCATAGCGTCGGACAATCCATACTAACCGGAGGAATAACAAGACCGCTCCGGCTGCAAGTCCAGCAATCAAGCCAATCCAATAGCCGTCTGGTCCAAACCCGGCGTGCTCTGCCAAAACATACCCGAGAGGTAAACCGATGACCCAATAAGCGACGAGTGAAAGGACGAGCGTGATGTTGACGTCTTTAAAGCCACGTAATATCCCTTGGATCGGTGCCGCGACGGCATCTGACAATTGGAAGAATACAGCAAAAATCATAAAGTGCGCTGCAAGGTCCACGACCGTCGGGTCATTCGTATAAATGGCCGCAACCCGCTCGTTTTGCCAAAACAAAAAAGCACCCGAAAAGATAGAGACACCGAGACAGAGCGCGAGCCCGATTTTTGCATAGCGGACGGCATCCTGCAGTCGTTTCGCGCCGAGCTCATACCCCACGACAATCGTCAACGCGCTCGATGCCGAAAGTGGCAACATGTACACGAACGAGGCAAAGTTAATCGCCGCTTGGTGAGCCGCGACGATTTGGTCACCATATGAACTGAGCAATACCGTGACCGCCGCAAAGATGCTGACTTCGGCGAAAATGGCGAGCCCGATTGGGGTCCCAAGTTGTAACAACTCTTTTTGTCGGAGCCAGACCATCCGTTCGGTCGTCCGTAAAAACTTGTATTCGCGGAACGGCTTCCCGTTTCTCACGAAGAAGAAGGCCATGAAGAAGAGTAGCCAGTAAGTGATGCTCGAGGCGATTCCCGCTCCAACACCTCCGTACGCCGGCACACCTAGTTTTCCGAAGATGAAGATGTAATTTAATCCGACATTAATGGGTAACCCTAATAGTATGAGGATCATCGAGACTCTCGTCTTGCCAAGGGAATCCATGAGCGTGCGTAGCACATTGAACAGGAACATCGGCAAGACGCCGAATCCAAGGGCAAGCAAGTATTGCGTCGCGATTCGTTTCCCTTCTACACTGAGCCCCATGCTCTCGATCGCCATCGGCACAAGGAGTGAGCCCAACGTCAGCGTGATTACGCTCAGCATGATGGCTAAATAGATACCTTGAAACAAGGTACGTTGAATCTGTTGACGGTCTCGCGCACCAAGCGCTTGCGACACGATCGGGGCCACCGCCAGCAAGATTCCACTCAGTCCGGTATACACCGGCATCCACAAGCTTGAACCGACTCCGACACCAGCCAAATCGACGGCACCCGCCCGTCCGGACATGACGGTATCGAAAAAGCTAATCAAATAAAAAGACACTTGCGTGACTAGGATTGGAAAGAAAATCGTGAAGAACAGTTTGATTTTTTCGTTTAATGAATGTGTTTGGTACATGGACAACCCTCATCTCTTTTTCAGAAAGGAACTTATAATTATGAATCAACGGCATGCAGAAAAACTTAAATTTGAACTGTTGGAAACGTGGAACACGTTCAATCACTATGTGACGGAAGCCCTCACCTTTAACAATTCTGAGGATATTCACCGCGCCCGGGTGCATTTACGGAAACTGATCACCTTCATGCAACTATACGAAACGAAGCCGGCGACGTTTCGACAACTCAAACAATTGATGGAGGCACTCGGTCATGTGCGCGACCTCGACGTCCTCATCGAAACGTTTGATTCTAAATCCGAACTCGACCATGCGTTTCTTGAAGCGATGGAGACAGAACGTGCCATCGCACGGACGATTCTATCTACCCGTGTCAGTGAAAAAATGACACCGTCGCTCGATCAACAAGTACGTCGCTTCATCGGTGGACCGTTATTTCGTGCGTTCAAAAAAACGAACGCCTCCCCGATGTTAGAAAAGGCGAAAAGTGAGCGCAAGCAACGTGTGCGCGTCTATCATGAACGATCCAGTGGAAAAGAACAACTTGAAGCGCTCCATAAAGTCCGTTTAGCCGTCAAACGCGAACGCTATTTACATGAGTACTTGCTAAACTATGAATCGGATGCATCGATGGACACTGTCCGAACGTTAAAAAAAATGCAAACCGAACTCGGTGAGATGAACGACCATGACCAACTGTTAAAGCGTTGGCGGGCCTTCACCCCTCGAGCTGAACTACAGTCCGAATACGACCGAAAAATTGAAACATTACAGCAGGAACTCGATGCATCCGTGGAGCACCTATCGATTTAGCGAGATGTATAGCGCTCAATCAATAGTTCCAACAACTTCATTCCGGCAATCGAGTTTCCTTTTGAATCAAGTGCCGGACCAAATATGCCAAACCCGACGTTATTCAAATCCAGTTCGTGGTTCCCGACCGCCAAGATGGCACCCGACACCCCACTTTTTCCTGGAAGACCAACCCGGACAGCGAACTCACCCGATGCATCATACATGCCACACGTCGTCATGATGGCCTTGACGATTCGGACGACCCGACGTGGAATCAACTCTTCGCCCGTATCCGGGTCTTCTCCATTCCCTGCAAAGACACGCCCGATTCGTGCCAAATCAAAACAATCAATCTCGATGGCACACTGTTTCGTATACACATCAATGATCTCATCGACGTCACCTTCCACAATTCCATGGTGACACATGAAATAGAGCAAGGCACGGTTCAAGTCGGTCGTCTCGTATTCAGAGCGGGCGACTTTTTCGTCGTACGTGACCTCCTCGACCGAGCGATTTAATAACGTCGCTAAAAACTGGCGGAACTGATAGATTTTGAGTTCTGCCGTCTCCCCCAAAATCATACTCGTCACCGCTAATGCTCCAGCGTTGATCATCGGATTCAGCGGTTTTGACGGGACCGTTTCCTCAAGTTTGGCGATGGAGTTGAATGCGTCCCCCGTCGGCTCCATCCCTACTTTCGAAAAGACATAGTCCTCCCCGAACTCCATCAGTACATAACAAAGGGTGAGCGCCTTCGATACGCTCTGAATCGTAAACTTGTGATGAACATCCCCCGCATGAATATACGTACCGTCCGGCAAACAAATTGCCACCCCGAGTAAATCGTTTTTCACATGTGCGAGTTCAGGGATATAATCTGCCACTTTCCCTTGAGCCGTGTACGGACGACACTCATCAACCAAGTGATTCAACTGTTGTTCGAGTACATTCATTCCATCACCTCATGTTCCATCAAATTTCAACCGGGTCATCTTATCATATTACCCGTCTGGTGGTCCATCATCTTTATACCAGTCTTCATCCGCCCAAATCATCGGTGGACTTTCCTCGTCTCCAACCAACTTTTCTCCATGTCGATTCATCGACAGAATAAACCCAGCTATGCCTACCATTACAAGCGTCGCAACGATAAGGAAGGAAGCCATTCCATCGTCCCCTTTCGAATTCGTGACAAATTTGTCTAGAACTCCGTGACACTTATCCTATATCTCCGTCAACATTCCCGGTACCGTTAAGACGACAACAATTTCAGAGAAATGGGTGAATCAATTGAATCGAATCGCGATTATCGGAGGTGGCATCACCGGACTTGCCGCAGCCTATTATGCCAAAGAAGCCGGAGCTCATGTCACATTGATCGAGGCGCAGGACCATCTCGGTGGAAAAATCAAGACCATTTATCGGGATGGGTTTACGTTAGAGACTGGACCCGACGGTTATATGGCACGGAAGCCGACCTTGACATCACTTATTACGGATCTCGGTCTCGCAGATCAACTCGTCCGCTCCAGAACCGGGACTTCTTACATTTACGTACGGAAGCAACTGAGACAGATGCCGGCCGGATCGGTCATGGGCATCCCGACCAAGTTTTGGCCGATGGTCAAAACGGATCTCTTTACTTGGAGAGGAAAACTTCGCGCCGGATTCGATCTCGTGATTCCACGCGTGTATGCAGGAGAGGATATCTCGCTCGACCGTTTCTTTCGGACGAGACTCGGCTCAGAAGTCGTCGATACGATGATCGAACCGCTTCTGTCCGGGATTTACAACGGGACACTCGAAGACATGAGCATCGAGTCTACTTTCCCTCAGTTTATCACGATTGAACAAAAAACTCGCAGTCTGATTCTCGGAATGAAAGCACTCACTCCTCCCGTCCAAGCTGGTGTAAAGCCGTCCGAGACTGGTAAGTTCCTGTCGATTGAGCAAGGACTCGGAGCACTCGTCGAGGCGCTCCGTCCGTCAATCGATCGACTCATGTTAAAGACGCTTGTTCAATCCGTTCGACCTCATGAAGTCACATTTGCCGATGGGACGGTCGAACAGTTTGACGGCATCATTCTTGCGACTTCCCCTCAAGCACTCGGACCTCTGCTCGGATTCCCAGAAGCCGAACGCTTGTCATCGTTAAAACGTACCTCTTCGATGACCGTACTCGCCGCCTTCGACGAGTCAGATGTGGATGCGTTAGATGGAACCGGCTACGTCATCGCCAAATCGGAAGGAAACGCCTTGACCGCTTGTAGCTGGATGCATAAAAAATGGCCACACCTAGCTCCTAAAGGAAAAGCATTGCTCCGCATGTATATCGGTTCAGAACATGTCCCGTCCCTGCTCCATGAAGAGGATGATCAAATCGCAAACTTCGCTTTAAGCGAACTTCGACGCATTCAAAAAGTCGGGACTCCCCTCTTCACGAAAGTCGAACGACACATTCAAACGATGCCACAATATGAAGTCGGTCATAAACAGGACGTCCGCGCGTTCGAAGAAGCACTTCTGAAGTGGGACGGCGTCGAGGCGTGTGGTGCCATACTTCATGGAGTCGGATTACCTGACTGCGTCGATTCTGCCAAACGGGCGGTCGATCACTTACATCTTCGACAGGCGGTGACGGTATGAAACACATCGACTATAACGAAAATCCGTTCATCGTCATTTGGGAAGTCACACGGGCCTGTGCGCTCTCCTGCGTCCACTGCCGGGCAGAGGCACAATTTCACCGTTACGAAAACGAACTCGATACGGAAGAGGGAAAGGCATTGATTCGCGAGATTCATGCGATGGATAACCCGATTCTCGTCTTTACGGGCGGTGATCCTCTCATGCGTGAAGATTTATTTGAATTGACCGCATACGCCTCTTCCCTCGGGATGCGCGTCTCGATGACACCTTCCGCCACACCTCGAGTGACTCACGATGCCGTGAAACGAGCGAAAGCGGCTGGTTTGTCACGTTGGGCCTTCTCCATTGACGGACCGGACGCCGTGACGCATGACTATTTCCGCGGCACACGTGGCAGTTTCGACCGTACCATTCGAGGAATCTCATATTTCCGAGAGGAGGGAATGTCATTTCAAATCAATACGACGGTGACCGAATACAACGTCAATCGATTACCGGAAATGGCGAAACTCGTAGAATCCCTTGGCGTATCCGTCTGGACGCTCTTTTTCCTCGTGCCGACTGGACGTGGATCCCTGTTACAACCCATTACACCTGAGCGACATGAGGAAGTATTGAAATGGGCGTTCTCCCTACAAGAGACGGCACCCTTCATCATCTCGACGACGGAAGCCCAATTTTATCGGAGAGTCGCCCGACAAGAAAATCAGCGCCGCCGGACAGCAGGGCTCCCTCCAATCGGACATCCCCATGACGATTTGGCGAAGGCACCTCGCGGAACGAATGACGGCAACGGATTCGTCTTTATCTCACATACAGGGGACGTCCAGCCGTCCGGTTTTTTACCGATTCCCTGCGGAAACGTCCGAACGACACCTCTCGCCGATATTTATCGCCATCATCCGACGTTCAAGGCGCTGCGTGATCCCGACACTCATCATGGCAAGTGTGGGTATTGTGAGTATCGGTATCTATGTGGTGGTTCGCGGGCTAGAGCCTATGCGGTCACTGGCGATTATAAGGAGGCGGAACCGTACTGCATCTATCAGCCGGAACGTCCCCTCGTTTCACAATAAAGATTCCCATTTATTCCCTCTCCGTGTAAGATTGAATTATATGATGAGAAGGGAGCCACGTAGGTGCAGTCATTACCGATTGACGGATTATTCTATATTGGGTTGGGTACAATTTTTATCGTTACGACTTTACTCGGGTTCGGAATCAAGCGATGGACGAAACAAGGTATGATGGGATTTTACACGCTACTCGCAACAAGTCTTGGCTTATTCTTTTGGCTACTGCTCTGGTTTCAAGAAGCGACCCGCGCCAGCTTTATGGGAACCATCCCATGGGTACTCAACTTATTTTTCGGAACGGTACTCTATCTCATTTTTATAGGCATCAGTTATTTAATTTTGAGAAGAAAGCGTCGGCATACATAAAAGAGGAATCCGGTTGTGGATTCCTCTTTCTTTATGCATTGACTGTCGACGGGCGTAACGTCAACGCCCCGTTCTCGACATCGATGATGACCGTTTGACCATCCTCGACATCTCCAGCGAGGATGCTACGGGCAAGTTTCGTCTCAATCGTCCGTTGCACGTACCGGTTGATCGGTCTCGCACCGAATTGTGGTTCATACGCTTCGTCGGCAACGAACGTTTTGGCTGCGTCGGTGATCTCGATATGAATCGAGCGTGTCGTGAGCCGCTCGCTCATCCGTCCGACCGCTTTCTCGACGATTTGACCGATTTGGTCTTTCGTGAGCGGATGGAACAGAATCGTTTCATCGACCCGGTTCAAGAATTCAGGACGGAAATGGCGACGGAGTTTGTCGAGCACTTGACGCTCTTCGTCCTCATCAATCACGCCATCTTTCGCCGCTTCGAGCAAAATGTCTGCCCCAATGTTCGACGTCATGATGACAATCGTATTTTTGAAGTCGACGATGCGCCCGTGCGAATCGGTCAATCGACCATCATCGAGCAATTGTAGCAAGATGTTGAAGACGTCCGGATGTGCCTTCTCGACCTCATCGAGTAAGAGGACCGAGTACGGGTTACGGCGAACCGCTTCGGTCAACTGGCCGCCTTCCTCATATCCGATATAGCCAGGAGGCGCTCCGACGAGACGCGACACGGCATGTTTCTCCATATATTCACTCATATCGAGGCGAACGATATGGTCTTCTGAGTCAAACATCGCTTCTGCGAGCGCCTTCCCGAGTTCTGTCTTCCCGACCCCCGTCGGTCCGAGGAAGAGGAATGAGCCGATCGGACGATTCGGATCTTTGATGCCAGCACGCGCCCGAATGACCGCATCGCTGACGAGACGAATCGCATCATCTTGTCCGAAAACGCGTTTATGCAAGACCGTTTCTAGATTGAGGAGCTTATCCCGCTCTCCTTCTGTCAGTTTCGTCACCGGTATGCCCGTCCATTTTGAGACGACCTCGGCGATTTCTTCTTCCGTCACCTCTTCCCGCACGAGTTCGCGTGTCACCGAACTCGCCAACTGTTCCGCTTCTTCGAGTTCTCGCTCAAGCTCCGGGATTCGTCCGTATTTCAGTTCCGAGGCCCGGTTCAAATCGTAACGACTCTCTGCCTCTTGTAACTCGAGACGTACTTTCTCGAGGTCTCCGCGGATTTGTTGTACGCGGTGCGTCGACTCCTTCTCATTCTCCCAGCGGAGACGTAACGAGTCAGACTGTTCACGAAGTGACGCCAATTCCTGCTGAAGCGCCTCAAGTCGCTTCATGGAAGCGGCATCGCTCTCTTTTTTAAGAGCCGCCTCTTCGATTTCAAGCTGCATGACCCGACGGACCAATTCATCGAGTTCAGCCGGCATCGACTCCATCTCCGTCCGAATCATTGCACACGACTCATCGACGAGATCGATCGCCTTGTCCGGCATGAAACGGTCGGTGATATAGCGATTGGATAATACAGCCGCTGCGACGAGCGCATTGTCATGGATGCGTACCCCGTGGTGAATCTCGAAGCGTTCTTTCAAACCGCGCAAGATGGAAACCGTATCCTCGACATCCGGTTCAGCGACAAGTACTTGTTGGAAACGCCGCTCGAGGGCCGGGTCCTTCTCGATATATTGACGATACTCGTCAAGTGTCGTCGCACCGATACAATGCAGTTCGCCTCGGGCGAGCATCGGTTTCAACATGTTCCCGGCATCCATCGATCCCTCCGACTTCCCTGCACCGACAATCGTGTGCAGTTCATCGATGAAGAGGATGATGGTGCCTTCCGCTTCTTTCACTTCGGACAAGACTGCCTGTAGACGTTCCTCGAACTCCCCACGATATTTCGCACCGGCAACGAGGGAACTCATATCGAGACTGAAGATGGTTTTGTCTTTCAAACTTTCCGGCACATCTCCACGAACGATACGCTGGGCGAGCCCTTCGACAATCGCCGTCTTCCCGACACCCGGTTCCCCGATGAGGACTGGGTTGTTTTTCGTTTTCCGACTCAAAATCCGGATGACACGACGAATCTCGCTATCCCGTCCGATGACCGGATCGATTTTCCCGGTCTTCACTTCTTGAATGAGGTCTCGTCCGTATTTCGTCAAGACGTCATACGTCGCTTCAGGCGACTTCGAAGTGATCCGACGATTTCCTCGTACGGCGACGAGCGCCTCACGGAGACGGTCTTCTGTGATCCCTTTTCGCTCGAGCATCGCCTGTGCTTGACTACTGTTCAACAAGATGCCGAGTAAAATATGTTCGACCGATACGTATTCATCGTTCATCCCTGTCGCTTCTCGCTCCGCCGTCGTTAGAACGTTCAGCAAAGAAGCCGAAATCATCGGTGTCGTCGGATTTTGAAGTTTTGGTGCATTTCTTAAAGAAAGTGCGACTTCGCCTTCAATCTCAGACACGTTGATTTCCATTTTTTGAAACAGCAACGGCGCGATCCCGTCCGTCTGCGAAATCATGGACGCCAAGACGTGCCACTCATTGATTTCACTATGATGATATTGTTTCGCTAACGCCTGTGAACTGACAATGCATTCATGTGCTTTATCTGTAAAACGATTAAAGTCCATCACGATTCCTCCTTATTCATTAACGTTCGATTTGCTCATAAACAGAACGGTACGTCTCATCAAGAGGCAGGTCGACCTCGAGTTGGACGAATAAGTCCGACCGCACCTTCGAGGCGGTCATGACACCGCGACCAGGGATCCGCATCCGTTGTCCCGGACGGCTTCCCGGTTTCACTTTCAGCTTCACGCGTCCCCCGTCGAGCGTGGCAACGATGACGCTCGCCCCGTCTAAAAAGTCGAGCGGACGCAATCGTTTCACGGTCACGATATGCTCTCCTTCACGACGATACGTATCGTCATCCGCAAAGTGAAGTTCGACATATACATCTCCTCGGTTTCCCGATTGTCCGACGCGGCTACCTTTTCCTTTCAACCGCAACTTCTGACCTTCGTAGGCACCTTGTGGAATTTTGACGTTCACGGTACCCGTTTGAAGACGTAGACTCACTTTCGACTCTTTCGTCAATTGACTGAGCGGGATGTTGACACGAACAGTCTCATCCAAGTCTTCCTCGACTGCTTGGTCAAAGAAGCTTCCGAACATATCTTCAAATCCGAAAGTCCGAGAGGTCGTACGCGATCCGCCTCCGAATTGTCGGAATAGATCTTCGAATTGTGACGAGCCTTCCCCGTAAGTCTCTCCACCGCCACCGAACCCTTGTCCGAACGACGGTCCATCCGGGCTACCGTATCGATCATAGTTCGCCTTTTTCTCTGGGTCGCTCAATATGTCAAACGCTTCCTGGACCGACTTGAATCGTTCTTGTGCACCAGGGTCTTTATTGACGTCCGGATGGTATTGTTTCGCCAGTTTCCGGTATGCACGTTTAATCTCTTGCTCGGTCGCCTCCTTGGAGACACCGAGCTCGTCGTAATAGTTTTTAGCCATATGGATTCACCTCACCTATCCCTTTCCCGTTTCTGTTAACTCTATTCTACTCAATTGGTCAAATAAGGTCAAAGATAATCCTTTCACTTTTCATACGAAAAAAAGAAGAGATTCGTTTCAAAAAACGAACCTCTTCTCGATTAGAAGTAGACTTTCGGGCTATCCATGCCGTCCTCAAACACAATCGTCACTTCAGGGTCTCCGCCAAGTGACGTCACGTTGATACGAACCGGAACGTTCCGGCTATATTCCCAACGGTTTTCGAGCAAGCCGACCACGTGTTGTGTGAAGCCGACGAGCTCAGCGCGACTGTAAAACTGAATCGGGATATCAATCTCCATTCTCGATAGATCTCCGTTCTGATAAAAGCCCTTCCCAATCATCCCGCTATAGTCCGGGAAAAGGTCGGCAATCCGATCGCTGAAGAGCGTAAATTTCTGAGCGTCCTCGCGTACGTCAGACGTCGCCGATGTCGACGGGAAATAGTAGTACTTCTCATCGATCGCTTTCCAGTCGCCCGATTTGACTTGATCCGCCGTCCCAACGAAGGCCGACTTGATATAGTTCCCCGGTGTCGGTGAACCTTGTGTCGATTTCATATAGAGCGCGACATTGATATCGAGGTCCTTGAAGTCTTCACGCTTTCGTAATTGGGAGACGAGTTCGTTCGCCATACGTTCCCCTTCTGCGATTACTTTCTTTTGATCGAGTTTGACGGTATATGTCGGACCATAGTTCGGTGCTTGGAAGACATATTCACGGTTCAAAATAAGTGCAAACGATACGCCCCCAACCTGGTACCCGCTGTCCTCTTTCGTCATGTAATTTTGTTCGACAATCGAAGCTAAATAAAGCGGTGATTTCTTGTTCGCATCGACGAACTTGTCGTCTTCGACTTCTGCCTTGCCATCCGCATAAGCCGGGTTCAAGGGGGTCAACCCTTCATTACTTTTATCTTTCCGTGCGAGCAGACGAGATACATCCTCCGCGTTCAACAGCTGTCCCTCTTGATAAGCGAACTTTTCCGGGTCGAACGCGTCCGTTGAGTGACGCATGAGACCGAGTTCGACTTCTTCGAGTTCTAACGATGAACTGACTTGACGTTGGGCGAGTCCTCTCGCTGCCGCCGGTTTGAACGGAATGACCATCTGATAGTATGAGTCACGGGCTTCAATCGCTTGTGTGACGCCTTCGGCCGCTGTTTCGTCCCCAGTTGGTGTCGCTTCTTCTTCACCCATCGGTATTTTCATTGAACATCCACTCAACAATAGCGCCGAGGCGATTGTCGGGATGACGAGTTGTTTCCATTTCATCTATGTCTAGCTCCTTTGAACATCGTTTCCTATTTCACTTTGTCCATTATAACAAAATCGTTCCACGAAAAAAGTATCGAAGCGGAATCAGAACAAATCCCTTCTCGGATGAACGAGAAGGGATTTCGATTTATGGTTTCGTTGACGGGTGGTTGCGACGAATCAACAGTAGGAGTCCTGACGCGAAGAGAAGTGTACCGAGCATGACGTGCCACAGATCATCCGCTTCGCCTGTCATCGGAAGTACGCCTTGTGCGTAGGGATCGGCTTCATCGATGTGCTCGACTCGTTTCGCTCCACTCTCTTTGACGATGACTTTCACGACAGGTGGTGTGGCTTTCACCTCTGTCTTCTGCTTGTTAGCGTCTTGTTTTGGCTCTTCTTTTACCGGAACAGGTTGCTTCACCGCCACCGGTACGTCAACGGAGCGAGTAACCCTGATCCCTTCATCCACCTCGAAGATGAATGTGGCACGTTGAATCAATTCAGCCCCGGCTCTCACATCATAAGATGGGAGGAGCGGAAGCTCAAACGAGAACGTCACTTCTTCTTCCGGACCAAGTCCGTCTCTGAAGGTAGGAATTGCTTCGACTTGCTCCGTGAATCGTTGATTTGCCTGGTTTCGTTCTTCTTCTGTCAAGGCACCGCTTGGCCATGTGAGCATCGCGTCCGCTAAAAACAAGGTGACTTTCGAAGGATTGGTGACCGTATACGTATAGCGAACGGGCTCTCCCGGTTGAACGGTCGCCTTCTCAACCGTCGCATTCACGGTGAAGTCTGGTGTTTGTAAAAGGATTATCTGTTGACTTTCTGATGTGACGACCCGGTTGAATTCATCCAGCCCGGTCACTTGAAAGACACTGCCGATTTCAGGATGTGCGTCGAACGAATATCCGGTCGGAATCGATAAGACTTCTGTCACTTCCACCCGTTCCCCCGGCAAGAGACCGTCTTCTCCTATTAATTCATGCAAACGATCAAATACGTGTTGATTGAACGATTCGATTGATTGATGATCGATGTCTCCGCTCACATACTCGTGAGAGAATTCTGTCACCGTCATCGGCGTGTCTCCTGTGTTTTCTACAATGAACGTATACGATATTTCGCCTCCGACAACGGCTCGGTCGACTGCGGCGATATTGATTGCTTCAACGGCGAGCTTCGGTAACGTCGGTTCAGTCGTCGGCTCTTCGACGATTGGTTCTGGTTCAACCGGTGGCGTCACTTCTTCTGATAGATCTGGTTCTGTGACAACAGGCGGTTCTTCCTCTTCGACAGGATAGGCTTCCGTGATGGTGTTTGGAGAAAACGTATACGGTACACCTTCCGCATTGTAGAGCGTGATGAGGTCAATCAACGAGTCGTCTACTGCTTCCGCATCAATCATAAATCGCCAAACGTCAGCTGATTCACGGCTCCCGTAATACGTGATTCCTTCATAGACGAGACTTGATTCATATAATGTTTCGCTTTCCTCATCTGTCAAATTCACTTGAATATACCGGAACGTGGTCGTGTCCGCTTTGGCGGTAGGCACCCCAAATAAGGTTGAAAGGAACATGAGGATGGTAAATACGGCAACGAAGCGCTGGATGTTGTGTGTCATGATGTTGGTCCCTCCTCTAAGGTGAAAACAAGCGCTCGAATCGCAATCGTTCCGATGACGACGTTCACCACGTAGAGGAATGAGAGGAATGTGTGTGTGAACGTCATGATGTCAAAGGGTTCTCTCGCAAAAATATATTAGCATTTTGATTTAGTTAATCTATACCCCTCACACGCTTGTGCGAACCTGCTCAATCCCATTTATTTCCGAAAAATAAAAAACGTTCGCCGAAGCGAACGTCCAGACTGTAGACAAAGTAAAGGTCTTATGCACAATCCGGACACGGCTCGCTTTCCTAGGGGCAAGCAGGGAGCCGCATCGCGACTGCGTCACTGCTGGGTCTCCCCTTGCTTGCTATTCCCTCAGAAGTCTCGCCTGCCCGTTCTTGGTCACCTTTTGTCCTTCGTCCCATATAATGATGTGAGAAGAACACACAGAGGGCGGATCTAATGATCAACAAGTCGACACCATCCATCCTTCACGGTCTGACGAACGGAACGGATGTTGAACAGCGGCCCGAGGAGGATGATCTCGGCGTTTACCTTCCCTTTCCCCTAAAACATCGATTCAAAGTAAATACCGAGCTTTTTCTTCGGCTGTCGTGACCTTAGAAAAAGACAAACGGCCGCCAGATGACGACCGTTTGCGTTGCTCGCCCGACGGCGCCCCGACTCCTTCAGGAAAGCAATCCGACGGAGACCCAGCAGCGACCTAGGTCGCGATGCGGCTCCGGGATTGCCTGAGGAAAGCGTGGGCGCCGGAAGGACGAGTTCGAACATGTTATTTGTCAACAAGCTGAACGTTCGCCGAAGCGAACGTCTTATGCTTGTTCATGTAAAAAGTCGAGCAGTTTTGCCTCATCCCATACTTCAATTCCGAGAGATTCCGCTTTCGCCAGCTTCGAACCTGCTTTTTCACCGGCGACGAGCAAGTCTGTGTTCTTACTTACACTTCCCGTTACACTCGCTCCGAGAAGTTCAAGCTGTTTCCCAGCCTCGCCACGTGTCATCTCATGCAACTTCCCCGTCAATACGACTGTCTTCCCAGAGAGCGGTGCTCCTTCCGTCGTTGGTCGTTTCGTTCCTTTGAAGGAAAGATTGACTCCCGATTCTGAAAGTTCTTTGACGAGTTCACGTGCTTCCGGTTTTTCGAAATAGAGAACGATCGATTCTGCCATTTTAGTCCCGATACCATCGATGGCTGTCAATTCTTCGACTGTCGCCGCGATGATTGCCTCCATCGTCTCGAACCGTTCTGCAATTAAAGAAGCGGCCTTTTGTCCGACGAGTCGAATCCCGAGGGCGAAGAGCACCCGTTCCAATGAATTTTGCTTCGACTGTTCGATTGCCGAGAGCAAGTTCGTCACTGACGTCTCGCCCATGCGCTCGAGTCCAAGTAAATCATCTCGGTCCAAGCGATACAGGTCGGCCACATTGTGAACGAGCCCTGCTTCGTGAAGCTGCGTGATGACTTTCTCGCCGAGCCCGTCGATGTTCATCGCTTGTCTCGACACGAAATGGATGAGTCCTTCAAGCAGTTGAGCCGGACATTCCGGATTGACGCAACGATGATCCGCCTCTCCTTCGAGTCGAATCAACTCCGACCCACACGCCGGACAATGCGTCGGGAATTCAATCACCCGCTCTTCCCCGCTCCGTTCACTCGCCAGTGCCGATACGACGGCCGGAATGACATCTCCTGCTTTTTTGATGACGACTCGGTCACCGATATGAAGATCTTTTTCCTTTATAAAATCTTCATTGTGAAGCGTCGCATACGTCACGGTCGAACCTGCCACAGAAACCGGGGCAAATCGTGCCCGTGGTGTGACCTTCCCCGTACGACCGACACTAAAATCGACGTCCTCGATCGTCGTCACGACTTCTTCTGCCGGGAACTTGTACGCGACGGCCCAGCGCGGACTTTTAGCGGTGAAACCAAGTTGTTCTTGTTCTTCATAACCGGCCACTTTGATGACAATCCCATCAATTTCATATGGGAGGTCACTCCGTTTTGTCACGTATGTCTCAATGTAATCCCACAGTTCATCCGCCGTCTGGCATGTTGTATAATCTCCGCTCACTGCGACACCGAGTCGTTTCAAATAATCGAGTGATTCGTCATGTGACGCGACGAGATCGTCTTGCGACACCAAACCGTATGCGAAGAACGCCAAATTTCTTGACGCCGCAATTTTTGAGTCGAGTTGTCGAAGTGAACCGGCAGCAGCGTTTCTCGGATTTGCGAAAAGTGGCTCGCCGTTACGTTCTCGTTCATCATTCAATTGTTCAAACGAACGTTTCGGCATGTACGCCTCACCTCGCACTTCAAACGTCACGTCCTCATTTAATCGGAGAGGGATGGAACGAATCGTCTTCAAGTTTTGCGTGATGTCCTCCCCCGTCGTCCCGTCCCCACGCGTCGCGCCACGAACGAGGCGGCCATTCTCATATTTTAACGAGACAGCGAGACCATCAAATTTGAGTTCTGCCACGAATGTCGGCGTGTAGCCGAGATCTTTCTCAATTCGCTCCACCCACTCGACGAGTTCTTCTTTCGAGAAGACGTTGCCGAGCGAGAGCATCGGCGTGTCATGTGTCACTTTGACGAATGCGTCGAGCGGAGCCCCTCCGACGCGTTGCGTCGGAGAATCCGGTGTTCGAAGTTCAGGATAATCAGTCTCGATTTGAATCAATTCGTTCATCAATCGGTCATACTCCGAATCCGGCACGCTCGGACGGTCGAGTACGTAATACTCGTAACCATATTGATTTAACGTTTGACGTAGCTCTTCTACGCGTTCTGCCATCTCCATATTCTCACCTCACGCTTTTTCGATAGGGGCAAATTTAGCCAATAGGCGCTTGATCCCGACTTCCGGGAATGCGATGTCGACTTCGAGTTGGTCGCCTTCACCACGTGTCTGTACGACCGTCCCTTGTCCCCATTTTTTATGATTCGCTTTGTCGCCGACATTCCATCCGACCGTTTCGGCACCGGACGATTGGGCGAGTTTCGGCTTCGGTTTCGAACTAAAGCCATTCACCGGTAACTTCCCTGGTGACTCGACCGGGTTCCACGGCATCGGTTTTCTCGCCTTACCGGACCGCTCCAACAACGTTTCCGGCAACTCATGCAAGAATCTCGACTCCGGGTTGTTTTGGAAGCGACCATATAGCATCCGTGACTGGGCACGTGTCAAATAGAGACGCTTCTCGGCACGGGTGATTCCGACATACGCAAGACGACGTTCTTCTTCCATCTCTTCCTCGTCGTTCAAGGCACGGCTGTGCGGGAAAAGTCCTTCTTCCATTCCAATCAAGAAGACGACCGGGAATTCAAGTCCCTTCGCCGAGTGCAACGTCATCAACGTGACTTGATGCGACTCATCGACTTCATCGAGTGAATCGAGGTCTGAGACGAGCGTCAAATCGGTAAGGAAGGCGACGAGCGTCTGTTCATCGCTCTCTTTCTCAAAGTTTTGGGCGACCGACAGAAACTCTTGCAAGTTCTCGAGTCGGCTTTCCGCTTCAAGCGTCTTCTCGATTTTGAGCATCTCTTCATATCCTGTTTTCTTCAATACCTCTTCGACGAGTTCTGAAATGGAGAGGTAGTCCGCCATCTGCCGTAAATCCAGCATCATTTGGCGGAAGTCCGCGAGTTTCGTCGCAGTGCGTGGGGCGATGCCTGACAATTCGATGTCACGAATCGCATCCATAAGTGAGACGCCTTGCATATCTGCAAAGTCACCTAGTTTATCAATCGTCGCGGCACCGATTCCGCGTTTCGGCTCATTGACGACGCGAACGAACGAGATGTCCTCATCCGGGTTGGCGATCAATCGCAAGTATGCGAGGACGTCCTTGATCTCTTTTCGCTCATAGAACTTCGTCCCGCCGACCATTTTGTATGGGATGTTCGATTTGAGGAGCATCTCCTCGAGTCCACGTGATTGAGCGTTCGTCCGATAAAGGACCGCCATCTGTCCGTAGTCCATCCCTTCCATCTTCAACTCTTTCATCTGGTTCATGATGAAGAACGCTTCGTCGCGATCATCCGATGCGACATGGAGCAACAGTTTCTCTCCTTCATCATTTTCAGTCCACAAGTTCTTCTCTTTCCGGGAAGCGTTGTTTTGGATGACACCGTTCGCCGCCTCTAAAATCCGTTTCGTCGAACGATAGTTTTGTTCGAGCAAGATGACATGGGCGCTCGGATAATCTTTCTCGAACGTCAAGATATTGGCGATGTCGGCACCGCGCCAACGATAAATGGACTGATCCGAATCCCCGACGACACATAAATTCTCGTGTGCCTGTGCGAGAAGTTTGACGAGCGTATATTGGGCACGGTTCGTATCCTGATACTCATCGACATGGATGTACTTGAATTTCTTCTGATAGAACGCCAACACGTCCGGTGCTTCTTGAAATAAGTGAATCGTCTTCATGATCAAGTCGTCAAAGTCGAGCACATTGTTTTGTTTCAACTTTTTCTCATACGCTGTGTAGACGTCCGAGATGATTCGCTCGTACGGATTGTTCCCGACGAGGGCAGCCGCATCTTTCGCCGTACGCAGCTCATTTTTATGATTTGAAATCATCCCGAGAAGGGTACGCGGTTCGTACTTCTTCGGATCGAGGTTCAATTCTTTCAACACCTGTTTGATTGCTGTCAATTGATCCGAGGCATCTAAAATGGAAAAGCTCCTGTCATAGCGGATGCGATCGATATCGCGTCGTAAAATCCGGACGCACATGGAGTGGAATGTAGAAATCCAAATGTCTTCGGCGACACCACCCACAAGACGGGCAATCCGATCTTTCATTTCTCGTGCTGCCTTATTCGTGAACGTGATCGCTAAAATGTTCCACGGTGCCACTTGCTTCGCCGCCATCAAATAGGCGACACGATGGGTCAAGACACGAGTCTTCCCAGACCCTGCACCCGCCATGATCAACAGCGGGCCATCCGTATGCTTCACCGCTTCTGCTTGTTCCGGGTTCATCCCTTTAACTAATTCTTCGCTAAGATTATACATAATCGTTTCCTTCCTTGTTCCAAACGTTTGTTCTTATTTTATCGGAGTGCTCGTACAGTCGCAAGTGCTCCAGCTAAGTCTTCATAAATGATATTGCCGACAACAATCGTGTCGACATGTGCACCCATTAATCGTGCCGTCTCTTCTCCCTCAATGCCACCACCGTAAAAGAGATGTGCATCAGGTAACGCCAAACGAATCTCTTTGACGACATCAGGATTCCCGAGTCGTCCACTA
Source organism: Exiguobacterium sp. s163 (assembly GCF_018617135.1). GTDB lineage: Bacteria > Bacillota > Bacilli > Exiguobacteriales > Exiguobacteriaceae > Exiguobacterium > Exiguobacterium profundum. Next base: position 20,644 of record NZ_JACSJN010000006.1, on the reverse strand, counting down.
TATTCGATATAGAGCGAGGGAAGACGGAACAAGTGATGTCCAACTTCCGCGTATGCCACGGATTCTTCGATCGTCAAATCGCATCGCGCTTCCGTCACGTCAGCGACTTTCGCCTCCGGGTTTAAGACGAGATATCCTTGAGCCGTGACAAGACGAGCATCAAAGAAATGGCCGAATCGTTCAAACGCACGAGCATGATGTCCAATGATCCATTCCAGAGTTCCTGCATTCAGCACGGTGGGCACGAAGTAATGATTGAATCCGTGGATGACTTGACTAGGATGACTAATCTCAAGTGCGATTGGAATCCCGGCATCTCGGACTCTCGCATATAGCGCAAATGTATTCTCTGCATCAACCCCATCCGTCCCTCCAATCAAAAAGGCGTCGGTCCCAGAATGGATGAGGGCCTCGAGCGCCTCATCTGTGAGCTCCTTATTCGGATCTAGTTTAAACACATGTCGCCACGTCTGAAATTCCAACTCATTCCCTCCTATCGAATCCTTCTCTAGTGTATCGATTTTTTTCCTCCCGTGCATCTCTCCAACAAAAAAAGACTTGCCGAAGCAAGTCACGAACGTGCCGTACGATTCCGTTCTCGATCCGTCAACCATTTCGCAACAAGCAAGGCGAATAGACCGTAAACAGGAACGAACCAGAGCGGATTCGCTAAAAAGAATCCGAGCACCGGTATGTCAAGGAGCGGCGAGTCCGGTGAACAGAGTGCCGTTCCATTGACGATGGCGATAAACGGAAGAACCGGAACAATAAAGACGTATCCGAAGTTGATCCAAAATGCTTTCATATGACAATCTCCTTATCCTAAGATGATTGATTCTTTCGGATAGTTATACATCCGCTTCGGTTGTCTCCGTTGCAGGATGAGAATGAAGGCGATGACGCCGATCCGACCGATGAACATGAGAATCGTCAACACCCATTTTCCAACGTTACTAAATTCGGAGGACAATCCGACGGATAGGCCCGTCGTCCCGAACGCAGAACACGCCTCGAATAAGATTCGTGTCAACGAAGCATCCTCAAAATAAGCCATGACCATCACACCTGATAGTAACACGGCAAGCGAGACCGTAATGATCACGAACGCTTTCCAAATATCTTCAAGGACGATTTCACGACCGAAAATTTTAATGGACGAGTCCCCGCGAATGAAGGCGATGACAGCGAGAACGGCTACAGCAAACGTCGTCGTCCGAATCCCCCCACCGACAGACGATGGAGATGCCCCGATGAACATCAGGATGGACAGGAGCAACATGCTCGCTTCAGAGAATAGATTGACATCGACCGTCGATAGACCACCATTTCGTGTCGTCACGGATTGGAACAACGAATCCGAAAGTGCCAACCAGAGCGGCAAGTCCTTAAAGGCATTATTGTATTCAAAGATGAACAAGCCGACCGTACCGACGGCAATCAAAATAAAGAAGGTTGAGACCGTCAATTTCGTGAACAACGAGAATCGACTCGGGAACGTGTGACGTTTCCGTGTGATTCGGCTCACCAAGTACGTTCGAATCTCTACAAGCACCGGGAATCCGATGGCACCACCGGTCATGAGCGCGATTTGCGTAAAGATGACGAATGGGTCCTCACGGAATGGCGCGAGCGAACTTCCCGTAATGTCAAACCCGGCATTCGTCGTCGCACTGATCGACCCGAACAATCCTTGTAAGAAGGCTTCTCCGATGGTATCAAAATAATTTAAGTAATGGACCCCGAGCACGACGGCACCGACCGCCTCGATGGCGATAACGGTGATCACGATTTCCGTGATGTATTTAACAATACCAGACATGGACGTCTGGTTTTGGTCGCGTAAAATCAGTTGTCTTTCCCTAAACCCAATCCGTTTCCCGAGTAAAATCCACATGATGACGTGCAAACTGATCAATCCGACACCGCTCACTTGGACGATGAACAGGATGATAAATAAGCCGAACGTGGAGAAGGTATCGGTGACTACAATCGGTGTCAGGCCGGTGACACTGACACAGCTCACCGCAAAGAAGACAAGATCGGTAAACGTGATCGTCACTCCGGGCTTATGGGCGATTGGTAAGGCGAGAAGCAAAACTGATAAAATCGCTGCCGCACTATAAATTAACACGAGTGTTTGGACCGGTGTTAAATTTCGAAAGAACAATTGTAAGTTCCGTTTCATGAATTTCTGTTGCATCTCGCCCCTCCCCTCCATCAAAAACAAGATGACTCTTACGAGTCACCTTTTGTTTGTTGTAGACGTTCAAGAGCGAGATCGTATCCGCCTGTCCCATAGTTCAAGCATCGCTTCACACGTGAAATCGTGGCCGTTGAGGCGCCTGTCGCATCCTCAATTTTGTGGTACGTGTTTCCTTCACGAATTTGCCGCGCCACTTCAAGTCGTTGCGCAAGTGCTTGAATTTCATTAACAGTCGCTAAATCTTCGAATAATTGATAACAGTCTTCGAGTGTCTCGAGTTTCAAAATCGCTTCAAACAATTGATCGAGCTCTCGACCTCGTAATTTATCGAGTTGCATCCGCAAGCATCCTCTCTACTCATACTTCTTTCTCATTCTAAAGCAGGGGCGCCTTGGACTCAACTATTCATCGCAAAATCGCAGGAAATAGTACTTGTTTCTTCATGACTTCGTAAATGCCGAGAGGTGTCGCCCGAACATATGGCAAATGGGTAGATGCTAAAAATAGTAATGTATAAATCGGATCTTCGAACTGATAGCCCCTCGCCATGAGCTCGTCTCGCAGCTGTTTCTCTTGACCGATGAGTGTTTCGAGTGGCTCCGTCGACGTCATCCCACAAAGTGGTAACGGAATCTCGGCAACGATTTCGCCCTGGTCTACGAGGACAATCCCGCCTCCGAGCTCGTTCATTCGTTTGAATGCCAGTAACATATCCTGTTTACATTTCCCTAAAATCAAGTAGTCCCCACTGATCGAGTACGAACTGACAAGTCCACCAAAATCTCGGGCGAAACCTTTCAAGACTGTGTTCAATCGCCATTTCCCTTCTTTATCAAGCAACATGAGAAACGATTCGTCTCCATCACGCGGCAATTCATCTTGACCCGTGTCATGCGTAATTTTAAACAGTTTCATGATGACCGAGTTGATCATGTCGAGTCCGACGGGCATGCTGAAAGATAGGTCTTGTGGCGTCAGCTCGATTGAAACGTCTGTCGACGGCATCTTATTGAGGACTGCTTCCACTAATTCGTTCGGGAAAAGCGATACCCCATCACGATAAATCCATTGCCCTTTCGCAATCACAGCTGTCGGACGCGGTTCCTCGATGGCATCTAGAATGTTCAAGTGCGCGATACGGCCTGGCGCAATCGCCCCTAAAATGTGATCGAGGTCAAAGTGACGAGCCACGTTATGAGAGACAATCCGGTAGGCTTCGATAGCCGGTAATCCCGCTTCGATCAAAATGAGGACAAGAGCATCCTGCATGCCGTCTTCATAAAAGCCCGGTGTCGAACCGTCCGTTGTCACCATGAGATGGTCGAACGCCGTCAGTCCATTTGCCAATAGATCACGGATCATCTCCGGCAGGTCCGGACGAATCGAGGAATGTCGAAGCGTCGTCGTATAACCTAGTTCCAATCGATTGAACGCCTCTTCCGCCGTCATCGCCTCATGGTCGCTGTGTACTCCCATCAACGCCATTTTAGTCAATGTCTTCGGCGACGCCCCCGGAAAATGCCCCTCGACCGGCAAACCACACGTCTCGGCGTCAAGCATCCACTGAAGCATCTCATCATCACCCTTCAAGGCGCGCGGCCATGCCGTTAATTCACCTGCCATGACGACGTCCGGATGGTTAAACCACGCGTGAATGCGTTCCGAGTCGACAGCCACGCTCTCCCGGTCCAACTCCGTTTGCGTATCCAAACGGGCCCACCAATACGTACTCGTCGGCAATTGTTGAATCGCATCGAGTTGCGCAAACGCTTGCCCTTCCTCTTGTAAAAAAAGCAGCATGTTGTCATTGACGAGCGTCGTCGTTCCACGCTCTCCTGCATATTTTGACAACGTCGCCGGATTGTATAATTGAAACGGATGAGCGTGAGGCTCGATATACCCAGGTACAATATACTTTCCTGTCACATCGACCGTTTCGACCGCTGATTCTGGTAAGTCTGGACCGACATACACGATGCGATCTCCCTCAATCCAAATATTCGCGGTTCTCCATGATTTTACGTAGACGTTCAAATACGTTGCGTTTTGTAAGACGAGCGAAGGTGGCCGCAATCGATCTACGACTTCAAGTTGTGAACGAATCATCACTTTAGACCACGGTGCCCGCGCCGTTCTTTTTGTTGGCATCGAACCCAATCCTCCCTTTTTCCCTTTCAAAGCTATAAAAGAATAATTTTGAAAGCGTTTTCTTTACCTGTTTCAAGTTTACCTTTTCTCTGAATGGGTCGCAAGTTATGTTCCCTATTGTAACAAATTTCACATATATTTTTCACAAAAAAGGCGACTCTTCCTATGAAGAGTCACCTACATCAAATTTGAGTCATGACGGTTTTACGTAAGTACAGGTGCAATTGATCGATCGGAATCGGTTTACTGTAATGATAACCTTGAATGAGCGAACCACTATATTCTAATACGAACGCAAGCTGTTCCGGTCGCTCGACCCCTTCCGTGACAATCTCGAGTCCAAGCGTTTGGAAAGTTTGATACAGCCCTTCTAACAGCGCGCGGTCAAATTTATTCTCCGGAATCCCTTTCACAAAGTTTTGATCGATTTTAACGATGTCGAGACACAGGGATTGCAAGTATGAAAGCGACGATGTTCCGACACCGAAGTCATCAAGTGATATTTTGACACCGATGGCCTTTAACGCTTGAATGAATTGTTGAAGTTCATACACATTCCCACCGACTTCACTCTCTGTGATTTCCACATGCAACCGGTGTGGGGGAAATCCTGTCTTAGCGATCGTTTCCTCCAACGCTTCTAAAAACGAGCCGTCTAAAATCTGACGTTTCGAGACGTTAATGGATAAGAATAAGTCAAGTCGCTCTGCGTACTCTTGAATCTCGGTGATGGCGCGCACAAGCACCCAACGTCCCACATCTGAGATGAGCCCGAGTTGCTCCGCAACCGGAATGAACACGCCGGGAGAGACGAATCCTTTCTGTGGATGGTGCCAGCGAATCAACGCCTCGACTCCTCTAACTTGAAACGGCTGCGGTGAGACGATTGGTTGGTAATAAAGTTCGAACTCATCATGACGCAGCGCATGACGTAAATCACGTTCCATTTCGAGTGCCTGCAAGTAATGACTCCCATCTTTAATCTCCTGATAGGAAAGAATCTGATCTTTCCCGGATGCTTTGGCTTCGTGTAAGACGACATCGAGTCGCGCCATCATCACCTCATAGGAATGATGCGTCGGTCCAGTCAATTCGTCGATGCTGATACTCAAGGTCAAATGGTTCATCCCTTGCTTCAAACCCCATTCGCGCAAATCTTTCACCAATTGATTGGCGATGATCATGAGCTCCTCGGTCGTCCATTCCGGATGAATCAAGATGAACTCGTCCGCTCCGATTCTTGCAACGAAGCCATCCTCTTTATAAAACATCAATCGAGAGGCAAAGAACGTCAGCATCGCATCTCCCATACGCTGACCAAATTGATCGTTGATCCGTCGGAAGTTGTCGAAATCGATTCCCATCACTCCAATCGACCGGGTCGTTTCCGGTAAGCTCACGAACATCTCTTCGACCGCCAATCGGTTCGGAAGACGGGTCAAAGAATCTCGGAAGGCACGCGTCAACGATTCTTTTTGTGTCTGTTCGAGTGCATCGAGCACCTCGTTCATGCTGATCGCCATCTCTTCAATCTCGTCTTGTTGATTTGGATGCAACTGAATCCGTAACCGACTATTCCGTTCTTTCGTGATCCATTTCAGTTCGTTGACGATGCCCATCAATCGTTTCGTGACAATTTGATTCACCGACCAAAACAGTGTCAACAATAGACCAAGACCGAGCACAAGCAGCCCGAGCATCCCCGTTTCTAACATGGTCTGTGTATTGGTATAGTACATTCGCTTCACCGAGAAGTTGAGTTCCCAGTTCGCATCTTGATAGACGGATTGAAGCGGTAACGAGACACGTGCAAATTGATTGTCTTCATCGACCGTCAACTGCCGGTGTGAAAGAGGACTGATCGATAATTTCGTTTTTGCTTGGGCACTCATCGCGGCCATGAAGTCTGGACCGATTTTTTGAATGAGTACGAGCGTCCCACCCGGCTTTCCTGTCCCATCACTTCTCAAAATCGGATGACTCATGAAGACGACCGGACCGAAATCGGTGCCATACACCGCACTTTGTTTGATTCCTGACGAGTTGACGTAACGGATCAAGTCGTTCGTGAAGATCTCTTTGTCCTCTTCACGATCCAATTCATAAAATTGAGTAAACTCCGAGTAGACGACCTTTCGATCACGGTCGAGGAAAATCATTGCGCCGACCCCTAAGTTTTCGAGTGTCTCTTCCCCCATGTTGTTTTCAATGAATGCTTCATTCTGATTTTGAACAAAATCATAGGCATTCGTCCAAACTGACCAATCGACAAGAATCCGCTCGAGCATAAGTCGGTGATTGGCGAACACTTCTGACACACTTTCGATTTGATCGCGGGTCATCGCCCTGTCCTGTTCAATACTTTTCTCTACAAAATACGGTTTGATGACGAATAAAATGACACCGATGAAGAGTACGATGTTCACGGCTATCGCAATAAATAATTTTGTTTGAACACGCAGGCCGACCACCCTCCTTCTTCAAGCTACTTTATTATTGTAGAACAGGATATCGGCATTTCCTTTTTTTCGCATGAAAAAAAGGATGGGTTGACCCATCCTTTAAATAATGTGTTCAAACGCTCGCGCCCCGATATCCGATCGATAGAACGTTTCAGGTAAATCGAGTTGTGAAATTGCCGCATACACAGCCGTTTTCGCCTCAAGCAGTGTCGGCTTCGTCGCCGTCACAACGAGTAGACGACCTCCGCTCCCTACGACTTGTTGGCCCTTCTTTGTCGTGCCGGCATGGAAGACTAGCACATCTTTCGGAAGCGACTCAAACCCTGATAACACCTGACCCGTGATCGGTCGGTCCGGATACCCTTCGGCCGCAATGACGACACCCATCGTGTATCCGTCAATCCACTCAACCGAATACGATTCTTGTCGAACGACCGCTTCAATCACGTCCAGGAGCGGCGATTTCAAGTTCGGCAAGATGACCTCTGTTTCCGGGTCACCGAAACGTGCGTTGAATTCGATGACTTTTGGTCCATTTGCCGTCAAGATGAGACCGGCGTACAAGAATCCTTCAAATGGAGTGCCTCGCTTGACCATCGTCTGCGCGAGTGGTTCTAATACGGTCTTCACCGATTCCTCATACACGTCCTTTGAAAGATGTGGCATCGGGCTATAAGCGCCCATACCACCCGTGTTCGGTCCCCTGTCGCCGTCATAGGCACGTTTATGATCTTGCGAGGTGATCATCGGAATGACACGCTCTCCCGAGACGAACGCCATGAGCGAAAACTCTTCCCCATCGAGGAACTCTTCGATGACGACTTGTGACTGTTGGCCAAATTTATCCGTCGTGAAAATATCACGTACGGCAGCTTCCGCCTCTTCGACCGTGAATGCAACCGTGACGCCTTTACCAGCAGCCAATCCGTCCGCCTTGACGACGAGTGGTGCCCCTAACTTCTCGATATAGGCAAGCGCCGATTCCGCTTCTGTGAACGCCTCGTATGCCGCTGTCGGAATCCCGGCTTCCATCATGACTTCCTTGGCGAACGCCTTGCTCCCTTCGAGTAAGGCAGCCGCTTTCGTCGGTCCAAAGATGTTCAGCCCTTTGTCGCGGAACGTATCCACGACTCCTGCCATGAGCGACGACTCCGGTCCGACAATCGTCCATTCGATCTCGTTCTCTTCTGCGAAATGGGCGAGCGCCTCCACGTCTGTTTCATGGATCGACACGCACGTCATCCCTTCCATGAAGTCGTTGCCCGGTGCAACGAAGACGTGATGCCCGTCTTGTTTCAACTTCCATGCGAGCGCATGCTCGCGTCCTCCTCGACCGATGACCAATACGTTCATGACGCAAACCCCTCTCAGTGTTTGAAATGTCTGACTGATGTGAATACCATCGTAATGCCATGGCGATTTGCCGCTTCAATCGATTCGGCATCACGAATCGACCCACCCGGTTGGATGATGGCCGTGATGCCCGCTGTCGCTGCCGCTTCGACCGTATCTGCCATCGGGAAGAAGGCATCACTTCCGAGAGCCGCGCCTGACGCGCGTTCCCCGGCTTGTTCAAAAGCGATTTTCGCTGCACCGACGCGGTTCATCTGTCCGGCACCGATTCCAATCGTCGTCTCGTCTTTTGCGACGACAATCGCGTTCGATTTGACGTGCTTGACGACACGCCATGCAAGTTTCAAATCTTCCCATTCCGCTGCTGTCGGGCGACGATCCGTCACGATTTGGCATGAGGCATCATCGAGTGTCATGTCATCCCCGTCTTGAACGAGCAATCCTCCGGCGACAGCCGTAAGGCGCATGCCTGTCATCTGTCCCATATCTAACGTCAACAACCGAAGATTCTTTTTCTCTTTCAATCGGTCAAGTGCTGCCTCGCTAAAAGATGGGGCAATGATGATCTCTAAAAAGATGTTGCGAAGGGCATCTGCCGTCTCAAGATCGACTTCACGGTTTAAGGCGACAATTCCACCAAAGATTGAGACCGGGTCGGCCGCATGGGCACGTTCGAACGCTTGAGAAATCGTCCGTCCGACTGCAACGCCGCACGGGTTCATGTGCTTGACGACGACTGCCGCCGGCTCAGTCAATTCACTGAGTGCTTCAAGGGCTGCATTCGTATCTTGAATGTTGTTATACGAGAGCTCTTTCCCGTGAAGCTGTGTCGCATTCGCAAGTGTCATCCCGTCATATAACGGTGTCTTATAAAACGCCGCTTGTTGGTGTGGGTTCTCTCCGTAACGAAGGTCTTGAACTTTTTCATACGTGACCGTCAACTGCTCTGGGAACGTTTCGCCGATTTGACGACCTAAGTAGTCAGCAATCAACGCGTCATAGGCAGCCGTATGTCGGAACGCTTTCGTCGCAAGACGTTGGCGTGTTTCAAACGATGTACCGCCTCCACGTACTTCCTCGGCGACGAGTGTATAATCACTCGGGTCCACGACGACGGTGACACTCGCATGGTTTTTCGCAGCCGAACGCAACATGCTCGGTCCACCGATATCAATGTTTTCAATCGCTTCTTCGTATGTCGTATTCTCTTTCGCAATCGTCTCCTTGAACGGATACAGATTGACCACGACATAATCGATTGGTTCGATGTGATGATCTTTCATTTGTGCGACATGCGTATCGAGGTCGCGACGTCCGAGCAAGCCCCCGTGAACGAGTGGGTGCAACGTTTTGACACGGCCGTCTAACATTTCAGGGAACGATGTCACTTCCGAAATGTTTTTGACTGGCAATCCTGCCTGTTGAAGCGCAGCCTCGGTCCCACCTGTTGAGATGAGCTCGATGCCCGCCTCATGCAAGACGGTCGCGAGTTCGACAATTCCCGTTTTATCAGAAACACTTAATAATGCTCTCACTTGAAAACCTCCTGTTGATTCAACACTTGTTGTAATACGCGCGGATACAGTTGGTGCTCGATCGTCTGAATGCGACGCGTCGCCTCGGTGCGGTCACACCCTTCAATCTCGACAGACGCCTGTGCGATGATCGGACCCGTGTCCATCCCCGCATCCACATAATGAACGGTCACACCACTCGTCGGTACGTTGGCGTCAAGCGCCTGTCCGATCGCGTCTTTACCCGGAAAAGCTGGTAAAAGCGATGGATGAATGTTTAGAATGCGATTCGGATATGCGGATAGTAACACATTACCGATCAAGCGCATATACCCCGCCAACACGATATAGTCTACACGAAGCGTACGGAGCAGGACGAGAATCTCTTCCTCGAACTCTTCTTTTGACGCGTACGCCTTCGGTGTAAACGAAAAACTCGGAATCCCGTGACGCTCCGCTCGATCGAGAACAGCAGCTTCTGGTTTGTCCGTCACGAGCAACACACATTCAGCAGACAAATGACCATCGGTGATCGCTTGCCAGATCGCTTCGGCGTTACTTCCCGATCCTGACGCAAAGATGGCAAATCGTTTCATTGGTCCACTCCTGAAATCCGGATGCCTGGACGACTCTCGACTTTCCCGATTCGGTGCGCAGTCTCCCCGACACGTTCAAGCGCCGCTTCGACGAGTTCCACATCTTCAGCTCGTACCGTGATCATATACCCGATTCCCATATTGAAGACGTTGAACATTTCTTGCTTCGAGATGTTCCCGACTTGTTCGAGCCAGTCGAATACAGGAAGACTCGGCCAACTCGACGCATCGAACGTGATGCCAAGACCTTCTGGCAACATGCGAGGCACATTCTCATAGAAGCCACCACCTGTGATGTGTGCCATCCCTTGAACCTTGCCTGTCGAAATGGCCGCTTTCGCCGCTTCGGCATAAATCCGTGTCGGCAACAGCAAGGCGTTCCCGAGTGTCGTATCGAGCATCGCAATCTCATCCGTATAATGAAGACCTTGTGCTTCCACGATATGACGTACAAGGGAGAACCCATTCGAGTGAACGCCTGAAGATGCAAGTCCGAGCACGACATCTCCATCCTGGATCGTCGAACCGTCGAGCAAGTCCTCTTTCTCTACGACACCGACCGCAAATCCAGCGATGTCATATTCGCCATCCGGATACATCCCTGGCATCTCAGCCGTTTCGCCACCGACGAGCGCACAACCGGCTTGGACACATCCTTCCGCAACACCGGCGACGATTCGCTCAAGTTTAGCCGGTTCTGCTTTTCCGGTCGCAATATAGTCGAGGAAATAGAGCGGTTCTGCCCCATGCACGAGACAATCGTTGACGCACATGGCGACGCAGTCGATTCCAATCGTGTCATGTTGGTCGAGCGCGAACGCTAATTTCAGTTTCGTCCCGACCCCGTCGGTCCCGCTCACGAGAATCGGGTGTTTCATGTTCATCGAACCGAGGTCAATCATTGCTCCGAAACTACCGAGTCCTGTCATCACTTCCGGACGCATCGTCCGAGCAACATGACGTTTCATACGGGATACGGCCTCGTATCCTGCTTCTAAATTCACACCCGCTTGTTCATAACGAACGCTCATTGCATTTCCCCCTTAAGCCTTTGTCTCTGTCACGAGTTCTGCAAGTTCAGTCGGATAAAGTCCCGTGAAGCATGCAGCACACTGCCCGCGTAGTGCTCCTTCGAATGGACGATCGATGGCTTCGACCGTTCCATCCAATGTGAGGAACGCTAGTGAATCGGCACCAATCTCTTCTCTGATTTCTTCAATGGATTTGGTTGCCGCAATTAACTCTTCCTTGGTGGATGTATCGATTCCGTAGTAACACGGATGTTTGATCGGTGGTGACGTGATGCGCACATGCACTTCCGTCGCGCCTGCCTCTCGTAGTAACGTGACGATTCGGCGACTCGTCGTTCCACGGACGATGGAATCATCGACCATGATGACGCGCTTCCCGTTTACGACACCGCGTAACGCTGATAACTTCATCTTCACGCCGCGCTCCCGTAATTCCTGAGACGGTTGAATGAACGTCCGTCCGACGTAACGGTTTTTAATGAGTCCCATTTCGTATGGGATTCCGCTCGCCTCAGCGTAGCCGATTGCCGCGGAAATACTTGAATCTGGCACACCTGTCACGACATCCGCTTCGACCGGTGCTTCTTCAAACATCTTTTTCCCCATGGCCTTACGTGCCGTATGCACGTTGATGCCATCGATGATCGAGTCCGGTCTTGAGAAGTAGATGTATTCCATTGAGCACATGGCACGGACGGCCGCTTCACTGAATCGCTCTGACGTGATGCCTTCATTCGTGATCATGAGCAATTCTCCTGGCTCAACATCCCGTACGTACGTCGCCCCCACGACGTCAAACGCACACGTTTCTGAAGCGAACACGTAAGCCCCATCTTCAGTTTGTCCGAGTGACAATGGACGTAACCCATGCACATCGACACCGACGTACAGTGCATCTTCCGTCAAGAACAGGAATGCGAATGCCCCTACGAGACGGGCCAAGCTGTCAGCGATTCGTTCTTTCAACGAATTGCCGCGACTTCGCTTGATGAGGTGAGCCACGACTTCCGTGTCGGACGTCGTCTGGAAAATCGCGCCTTCCGCTTCGAGCATATGTTTCAACTCGGTCGCATTCACAAGGTTTCCGTTATGCGCCATCGCCAAATCGCCAGTCAACGACTTGAAATGGAGCGGTTGAACATTCTCGAGCGTGTTGCCGCCAGCCGTCGAGTAGCGGACGTGTCCAATCGCATGGTTCCCGGTGAGTGCGTCGAGAGATGTTTCGTCAAACACTTCGGTGACGAGTCCGAGTCCACGTTTCGCGTGGAGACGCTCTCCGTCTGCCGTGACGATTCCTGTTCCTTCTTGGCCACGGTGTTGCAAGCTGTGAAGTCCGTAATAGGCTAGGTGTGACGCTTCGATGTGACCGAACACACCGAAGACGCCGCATTCCTCGTTCATGCCTCGGATGTCATATAACATGGAATAGCTCCTTCCCATACACGCTCTAACTCTTTCACGTCCATTTCAATCAAGCGGTCGCTTGCGTGAACGACAAGAGTCGATGCTTCTGTAACTGTCCCGATTGCTGTTCCGTTCGTCATGCTCGCGAATGACTCGGCATGTGCCTTGTCGACCGTCACGAGGAAACGTGACTGTGATTCACTGAATAGCGCTGTTACGAGATCTGTGTCAATCGTCACGTCCATGCCGAATCCTGTTCCAAAGACCAGTTCCGGTAACGCTGCCGCAAGACCACCCTCTGATACATCATGCGCCGCCGTGACAAAGCCTTCACGGATAGCGTGAAGCAACGCCTTTTGTGTCTGACGTTCTTCTTCAAGATTGAGTGTCGGTGCATGACCGCTCACTTTTCCGTCTTGCAACATCTGAAGGGCACTTCCGCCAAATTCCGCTTTCGTCTCACCGAGTAAGAAGACGACGTCTCCCGCTTGTTTCGCAAACGATGTCGTAATATGTTCTGGTTTCTCGATGAGTCCGACCATTCCAACGACCGGTGTCGGGTAGATGGCTTGTCCGTTTGATTCATTATAAAGCGATACGTTCCCACCGATGACCGGCGTATCGAGCGTACGACACGCTTCTGCCATTCCTTCGACGGCTTGGTCGAGCTGCCAGAACCCTTCCGGTTTATCCGGGCTCCCGAAGTTGAGACAGTCCGTCAAGGCGAGTGGTTCTGCACCACTTGCGACGATGTTTCGTGCCGCTTCCGCGACAGCGATGGCTCCACCGACACGTGGGTCGAGATAGACATATTTCGCGTTGCAGTCTGTCGTCATCGCGAGCGACTTCTCCGTCTCACGAATGCGAATGACCGCGGCATCACTACCTGGTGCGACGACTGTCGACGTTTGTACCATATGGTCATATTGCTCATACACCCAACGTTTCGAGGCGATGCTCGGCATCGCAAGGACATCTTTCCATGTCGCCATCACATCTTCGACGATTGGTGTGACCGGCTCCATTGCTTGGAAAGCTTCATAATATGCTGGAACTTTAGACGGTTTATGATAGACAGGAGCGTCTTCTGCGAGTGCGTCGACTGGTACTTCCGCCGCGACTTCCCCTTGATGAACGAGACGAAGTACTTTTTCTTCAATGACTTCCCCAACTTTGATTGCATGAAGTCCCCACTTCGTGACGATTGCTTCGATTTCGTCTTCATGTCCAGCTTTGACGACGAGGAGCATCCGCTCTTGCGATTCCGATAGCATCATCTCGTAAGGTGTCATGCCAGTCTCACGTTGTGGGACGAGGTCTAGGTTCATCTCGATTCCCATCCCTGCTTTTGATGCCATCTCTGCTGACGACGACGTCAATCCGGCTGCGCCCATGTCTTGAATCCCGACGAGCGCTGGATGTTTGATGACTTCGAGACACGCTTCGATCAAGAGTTTCTCCATGAACGGGTCCCCGACTTGGACGGCCGGTCGTTTCTCGTCCGCATCTTCCCCGAGTTCTTCAGAAGCGAACGTGGCACCATGGATTCCATCACGCCCTGTCGTCGCTCCGACGTACATGACCGAGTTTCCGACACCTTCCGCGATTCCTTTTTGAATATCTTCATGACGGATGAAGCCGACGCACATCGCGTTGACGAGCGGGTTTCCTGAGTAAGCCGGGTCAAAGGCGACTTCCCCACCGACAGTCGGGATGCCGACGCAGTTCCCGTATCCAGCAATGCCGGATACGACATGACCGAATAAATGTTTCACACGTGATTCGTTCAAATCTCCGAAACGGAGTGAGTTCAATAAAGCAATCGGACGGGCGCCCATCGAGAAGATGTCACGGATGATTCCACCCACCCCAGTCGCCGCTCCTTGATAAGGCTCAATCGCGGACGGATGGTTATGACTCTCGATTTTAAAGGCGACGGCTTGGCCGTCTCCGATGTCGACGATTCCAGCCCCTTCTCCCGGTCCTTGTAAGACGTGCTTGCCGGTTGTCGGAAACTTCCGGAGCACCGGTTTCGAGTTTTTGTACGAACAGTGTTCAGACCACATGACCGAGAAGAGACCGATTTCTGTATAATTCGGTTCCCGGCCAAGCAGTGAGACGACGAGCGCGTATTCGTCGTCCGATAATCCCATCGTGGCATAGATCCGTTCATCACGGATTTGTGTAGCTGTCGGTTCAGTTGTAAGTAACATGTCGTGCCCCCCATTTTACGATTGACGTGAATAACCGTTTACCGTCTTCCCCACCGAGCAACGCTTCGACCGCACGCTCCGGGTGTGGCATCATGCCGAGTACGTTTCCTGCCTCGTTCGTGATGCCGGCGATGTTTTCGACCGATCCGTTCGGGTTCTCTTTATAGGTGAACGCAATCTGGCCATTTGCCTTCAATGTCTCGAGTGTCGTCTCGTCACAGTAGTAGTTGCCCTCACCGTGTGCGATCGGCACGCGAATCGTTTCCTGTGCCGCATACTCACTTGTGAACATCGTCTCGTTGTTTTCGACGACGAGGTCGACGGTCTTACACATGAATTTCAGATCGCGGTTTCGCATCAATACACCTGGGAGGAGTCCCGCTTCGACGAGCACTTGGAATCCGTTACATACGCCAAGAACCGGGCGTCCTTCTTCCGCGAAACGCTTCACTTCAGCCATAATTGGTGAAAACTGGGCGATTGACCCGCAGCGCAAGTAGTCTCCGTATGAGAAACCGCCTGGTAAGAGGACCCCATCAAATCCTTCAAGTGAGGTTTCCGTATGGAACACGTATTCCGCTTCTTCCCCGAGCACATCTTTTACCGCGTGGTACATGTCGAGGTCACAGTTTGATCCTGGAAAGACGATGACCGCAAACTTCATGCGAGTACCCCCATCTCGATTTCATAATTCTCAATGACCGTATTGACGAGTAACTTCTCACACATCTCTTTGACCATGGCTTCTGTCGTGTCGTCCGCTACTTGAAGCTCGATGACTTTCCCGATCCGCACCGATTCAACTCCAGCGAATCCGAGATGTTCGAGCCCGCCTTTTACGGCAACTCCTTGTGGGTCGAGTACACTTTCACGTAATGTCACATACACATTTACTTTTTTCATTGTCCGTTTCCCCCTATGCGTGTTAACAATTGTCCATACGTCTCAGTCAAAGAACCTAAATCGCGACGGAATACATCTTTATCAAGTTTCTGTTTCGTTTCTTTGTCCCAGAGACGGCACGTATCCGGTGAGATTTCATCCGCCAAAATGATCGTCCCATCCACTTTTCCGAACTCTAGTTTGAAATCGATCACGTCGATGCCGTGTTGACTAAAGAAATCGAGCAAGACATCGTTTACCCAAAGCCCGAGTTGTCGCAATGTTTCGACTTCTTTGTGTGTGGCAACTTGCAATAATCGGATATGATCTTCTGTGAGGAGTGGGTCCCCAAGAGCGTCGTCCTTATAATAAAACTCGACAATCGGTGCGAGGAGCGGTGTTCCCTCTTCCCAACCGAGACGTTTCGCTAGACTACCGGCCGCGACGTTGCGGACGACCACTTCTAACGGGATGATGTCGACACGGCGGACCAACTGTTCTCGCTCTGAGATTCGTTTGATAAAGTGCGTCGGAATCTTGTTGTCATGCATCAATTCGAACAACTGGGTCGTGATGGCGTTGTTTAAAATCCCCTTCCCATCAATCGACTCTTTCTTTTCTCCATTGAATGCTGTCGCATCGTCTTTATAGTACACACGAAGCACACCCGCTTCTTCTGTCTCAAATAACGCCTTCGCCTTGCCCTCATAAATTGCTTTCATCTGAACCGTTCCCCCTTAAAAGTGAGAGGGGCTTGTCGCCCCTCAACGATTACAAACCACAGCGTTCAAAAATCGTATCGACACGGCGTACGTGATAACGCGGGTCGAACAACTCATCGAGCTCTTCACTCGTAAAGAGTGCGCCCATCTCTTTGTCCTCTTCAATCAATGTACGGAACATCGTCTCTTCTTCCCATGCCTGCATCGCTTTCGGTTGAACCGCGTCGTATGCTGCTTCACGTGACCAGCCCTTCTCGATGAGACCGAGTAAGATCCGTTGCGAGAAGATGATTCCGAACGTACGGTCCATGTTGCGACGCATGTTGTCCGGGAAGACCGTCAAGTTCTTCACGATATTACCGAAACGGTTCAACATGTAGTTGAGAAGAATCGTCGCATCCGGGATAATGATTCGCTCTGCTGAAGAGTGCGAGATGTCACGCTCATGCCAGAGTGGGACATTCTCGTATGCTGTCATCATATGACCGCGAATGACGCGTGCAAGACCCGTCATATTTTCAGAACCGATTGGGTTACGTTTATGCGGCATCGCCGACGACCCTTTTTGTCCTTTCGCAAAGAACTCTTCCACTTCGCGTGTCTCTGTTTTTTGAAGTCCACGAATCTCCGTTGCCATCTTTTCAATCGATGTGGCAATCAATGCGAGTGTTGACATGTACTCGGCATGACGGTCACGTTGGAGAGTCTGTGTCGAAATCGGTGCAGCTTGGATACCGAGCTTGTCACAGACGTATGACTCGATGAACGGGTCGATATTCGCAAACGTCCCGACCGCTCCGCTCATCTTCCCGAATTCAATCGTTTCGCGAGCTGCCATGAAGCGTTTTTTGTTCCGTTTCATCTCTTCATACCAGAGGGCGAGCTTCAGACCGAACGTGGTCGGTTCTGCGTGCACGCCGTGGGTACGTCCCATCATGATGTCATACTTATGTGCTTTCGCTTTTTCTGCGAGAATACCGATGAAGCGATCTAAATCGGCCTCTAAAAGATCATTCGCCTGTTTGATTAAGTACGAGAGTGCCGTATCGACGACATCCGTCGACGTCAATCCGTAATGCACCCATTTTTTCTCTTCTCCGAGTGTCTCAGAAACGGCACGAGTGAACGCGATCACATCATGACGTGTCTCTTGTTCAATCTCTAGAATCCGATCAACATCAAACGATGCCTTGTCCCAAAGAACTTGTACATCTTCTTTCGGGATGATACCGAGTTCACTCCAAGCCTCACAGGCATAAAGTTCAACTTTTAACCAAGCCTCGAATTTGTTCTGATCAGTCCAAATGTTTGCCATCTCTGGGCGGGTGTAGCGTGAAATCATAAAACGGTCTCCTTCCAAATTGCCAGTTGTTCGATGGTATGAAGCGCTTCTTCGACCGTGTCACCAAGGACGTTCAAATGTCCCATTTTGCGACCTGTCTTCGCTTCATCTTTTCCATACAGATGTAGTTTAACATTCGATGGCAATGCTTTGACATGAAGTCGTGGCATATGCTCGCCGAGAAGGTTGACCATGACGACAGGCGATGTCAATCTCGTCCGTCCGAGGCGCATCCCGGTCACGGCTCGAATGTGTTGTTCAAATTGTGAGGTTTCACAAGCGTCAATCGTGTAGTGCCCGGAGTTGTGCGGACGCGGCGCAAGCTCATTCACATATAGACGGCCATCCGCCATGACGAACAGCTCGACAGCGAGCGTTCCCATTAAGCCGATATGGTCTGCAAGCTGGAGAGCGAGGTGTCTTGCATCCTCTTGAATCTCATTTGATACGCGAGCCGGTACAATCGATAAATGTAGGATGTTGTTGTGATGAATGTTTTCACTGATTGGGAATGTCGACGTTTCGTCATACCCTCTCGTCACAATGACTGAAATTTCTTTTTCAAATGGCAACCAAGCTTCGGCGACATATTCCTGCTCGACAAAATGTTCAACGAATGTCTGAAGGTCATGTTCCGACCGAATGACCGTCTGCCCTTTCCCGTCATAACCGAAGCGACACGTTTTGATGACAAAAGGTAAGCCGAGCTTCTCATATGCCTGCCGTACATCTCGAACCGTACGTACCGAAACATACGGTGCGACACGTAGTCCTGCTGATTCAATCATCTGTTTCTCTAAGATGCGATGTTGCGTCGCCTTCAACACGTCCATACCTTGTGGGCATTTTTCTTCGATGGCTGCAATCATTTCCGTATCGATGTTCTCAAATTCATAAGTCACAACGTCTGAACGAGCAGCGAGTTCTTTTGCGGCATTCACATCATCAAATGAGGCAACAATTGAATCTGCCACTTGAGCAGTCGGTGCATTGGGGTTCGGGTCAAGACAAAGTGTCGTGTATCCCATTGCACTCGCACTGAGTGACATCATCCGTCCAAGTTGTCCTCCACCTAAAATTCCGATTCTCATCAGACCAACTCCTCCGTTCCTCGCATCGCCATCTCTTGTTTCTTCTCACGAAATGCATCAAGTCGATTTGTAATGTCTGTGGAGTGGATGCTGAGAATTTGAGCAGCCAATAATCCTGCATTCGTTGCTCCCGCTTTTCCGATGGCAACAGTTGCTACTGGAACTCCTGCAGGCATCTGAACAATGGAGAGGAGCGAATCCATTCCATTGAGTGCTTTCGACTGAACCGGGACACCGATGACAGGAAGTGTCGTTTTCGCAGCGACCATTCCAGGAAGGTGGGCTGCCCCACCAGCACCCGCAATGATCACTTGGATGCCTCTGCCTCGTGCCTCTTCAGCATATTCGAACATAAGGTCTGGTGTACGGTGAGCGGATACGACTTGTTTTTCATATGGAATCTGCAACTCATCCAACACGTCACACGTATGTTTCATCGTCTCCCAATCAGATGAACTTCCCATGATTACTCCAACTGCTACGTTCATTCCCAATGTCCCCCTTACAAAAAGAAATCCCTAAACCGACAATCAGTTTAGGGTATAGGCATGACAAATACACGTCCGCTACACCCCATAGTCTGATCAGAATCGGTGATCAGGTAGAAACTTGCAAGCCATTTCCTTGCGATTATATGGAGCACTATTTATTTTTCTTATCTCACACGCCTATCGTACCTTGTTCTTTGAAAACATGTCAATAAACTGCGAACATTTTAATTGTCTGAATATTTATCGTTCGCTTTTTGGATGTTATCAGCACAATCTTATCCGATAATGTATGCTATTGAAAAGGGGGAGTTCGATGAGTTACATATCGAGTCTTAGAGAAGTGATTGGCAACCGCCCGATCATCAGTGTGGGAGCGACCATTTTGGTCATCAATCAAAAGAAAGAGGTACTGATGCAATTCCGATCCGATACGCTTGATTGGGGTTTACCAGGAGGGTCGATGGAACTCGGGGAAACGTTGGAAGAAGTCGCTGCTAGAGAATTAAAAGAAGAAACTGGACTTCTCGCTGAGCAATTTGAATTAATCCAAGTCTTTTCCGGTTCAGATGGTTACTTCAAATATCCAAACGGAGACGAGACATACGGTGTCATTCATTTATACCAGGCGAAAGGAGTACATGGAGCGCTCGTCATGGAAGATGGTGAAAGTTTGGCTCTTGAATACTTTAGTAAAGAGAATCTTCCTAAAAAGATAGAAAAACGAGCTCAAACTTTATTGGATGCGCTTGGAGATCGATGCTTTGAACGCGAACATTCATTTTGAGACATAAAAAAGCCGTCACGCAGATTATGTGACGGCTTGGCATTAGGATTCTTTAGAGACGCATTCAAATAAAATCGATTGATGGGAATGGACAGGTTCATCTTTGGCTCCCGTTTGCTCAAAGACGGGCTTTTCAATACGGCGTATAGGACGATAACCCATTTCATTGATTCGATCTAAACATTCACTGACCGTTTCATTTGGTTCGACATATACTTTGATCTTCTTAGCCATTGCTTCTTACGTCCTCTCTTCCACTAAGCTGAATCGATGATATGAAAAAACGGCGGCCCTTGAGCGAATGCTCCAGAACCACCGTTTGCCTGGCAACGTCCTATCCTCACAGGGGGAGATCCCCCAACTACTTTCGGCGCTGAGACGCTTAACTTCCGTGTTCGGCATGGGAAC